>NZ_LWMW01000128.1 GCF_001639285.1 Methanobrevibacter cuticularis
ATAGAATTATGATACTCTTAGACAATTTTGATAAAAACATTGATTTTAATTATCCAAATAAGGATTACTTTGTAAAACTTAAAAATTTAAAATGGAATAAAGAAGCCAAAAAACTCCTAAATAAAATCGAGAATGTTTATAATAGCTATAGGAAAACTTATTCTGATGAGGTTTTTGATGAGAATCCAGATGATGGATATCCTTTCACTATGGGCTCATTTGCCGCTGTTAGTTGGAAATCTTTGATTTTACTCACGGGTTGTAGTGCTGTTAATAATGGTAAGGATGTTATGGGTTTTGATGATGTTGTTTGTGCATTTCAAACATATTTTAAATTATTGAATCTTATAAATAATGATTGAAGAATTGGTTTTTATGAAAGTTAGTAAGTTTTTTTTGCTGTTGTTTTAAATACAAAAAAATTGGGGAGGGATGGATTACCATTAAATATGAAAGGTGCAGTAAAATCTTCTGGACGTGCTGAGAAATCTGATGGGGAAAAAATGGGTGAAGGTACTAGAAGAATTTGTGGTTCTCAGAAAAATTTTGTGGAAAAAATTATTTGTTATGCTGTTTTAGGAGGAGTTTCTTTTTTATTTGCAAATAATATGGCAAAAATATTCGTTGAATCTAATAAGTTTAAGAATTATGGTTTTTATCAAGGAGGTAAATATTATCCTATTGGTAATTTAAATCCTACTGATAACCAGATCAGAAATTATGTTAATACTAAATATCCTATATATCATCAACAATATGGTACTAGGACAGATTATTTTCCTTAAGTTTAGATGGTGAAAAAGTATGTTTAAGTTTATTAAAGTTTATAAAGCTAAATCTAAATTACGATGTGGATTAAGCAATCAGCGTGCAGGTAATTTTGATGAAGCTTTAAAATGTTTCGATGAAGTTTTGGAAATATTACCTGATTGTAAGTATGTATTTGGTTTTAAAGGTACTGTTTATGAAGATTTGAATGAATTTGAAAAAGCTTTAAAATGTTATGATAAAGCTATTACAAAGAATCCTGATAGATTCCAATCGTGGAATTCTAAAGCAATTCTTCTTTCTAAATTGAACAGAAATGATGAAGCAATTGAATGTATAAACAAAGGTCTTGAAATAAACAATGACAATATAGATCTTTTATTAGGAAAATCTGATATTTTCGATAATAAAAGAGATTATGATAAAATATTAGACATCGCTAATGAAATTTTAGAAATTGCTGATAATGAGGAGAGAGGTATTCATTTGAAAGCTTATGCTTTTCAAATGTTAGGTGATTTAAAAAATAGCTTTGAATGTTATCATAGATTATCTGAATTATATCCTAAGAATGCTTATGGGTGGTATGGTTTAGCTTCAGTATCTGCTGAAATGGGAAAATTAGAAGATGCTTGTTCTTATATGAAAAGAACTATTAAGATAGATGAAGATTCATATTTTTATATTATGTATGGTTATTATTTAAATAAAGCAGGGAATTCTAAAAAAGGATTACAAATGGTAAATAAAGCACTTAAAATTAATCAAAATCCTACATATTATTATGCAAAAGGTAAAATTTTAGATAATATGGGAGAAGAGGAAGAGGCAGTTGAAAATTACAAAGTAGGTTTGAAAAAAGCGATAGAATCATTAGAAATTGAATCTAATCCTACGAATAATTATTTATTAGGTTCATTTTTTAAAAGATTAAATCAAAATAATAAAGCTATTAAAAGTTATGAAATAGCTTTAAAACTGGATCCTGAATGTGAAAAAGCTAGAAATAATATTAATGAATTAAAAGCTGAAATTATATCATGAGAAAAACTTTATAAAGTAATGGACATAATTAGAAAGATTTAAATTCTCAACTTAATCAGAAAAATACTTTGATGAATATCAACAGTTAAATTAGTAGATTTTTGGATTTATCTCACTAGTAGCAAATGAAGCATAGTTTTCTATGGAATGTGATGAAGTATGGATAATAAGTATATTTTTTTAAGTTTTTTAATCTTTTTTACACTTTTAGGATTGATAGTATCTACTGTAGGTTTCGGTGTAGTAATTAATTTGTTAGATATATTTATTTTATTTATAATAGCTATTACTTGGTGTTTTATTTGGTTAGTTTCAGAATATTTATTGGATAAAAAGTTTAAAAATTTTTTTATTCCCTTAACTGCTGTTTCTTTAATATCAGGCTTTATTGTTTTATTGATTGAGAATAATAATTTCTATAATATTGAAACACACCTAGTTTTTGGATTGTTGTACTTTTTATCTATGAGTATCATTTTTATTGTATATGTTGTTTATCCTTTGGTAGAATTATTGCTTGGAGAGTATGGAACAAAGATTCAGAGAATTATCATTGTTTTACTTTTATTTTCTTCAATGTTATGTGTTTATTATTCATCATTAACTATTGATTTTTTATTTTATGCTCTATACTTAGCCATATTCTTAAATTCCACATCTAAAAGTTCACAGATGAATCCTGATTGTTATCCAATTGTAAGTACATCATATATAATTAATTTAACGTTGATTATTTTACTATTGACTATTCTTATGATAATATCATTGTTTAAATATGGAGATTGGGGTATGCCGTTGGAATTAGTTTTATCATATGTGTTTGCAATAGCTTTAGTTTTATCTTCATTTGTTTATAAAAAAGAGAATAATTTTTTATTTTAATGTTAATTTATAGATTATATAAATTTTTTAAAATAATATTAATTAAAGGTGGTAATGATGAATTTTAATAAGAAATTTTTATTAATAATATTTCTCATAGCAGTTTTTTACTCGTTATCTTCGGCTAGTGCAGCTAGCTATTCAGTCACTGAGAATTGGGATAGTATTATGATTCAAGATTTGTTGGATAACACTGGTGATATTACTTCATTGCATTTTAAAGATACTTTGGGTGGTTTGTATAATAATATCATGTTAACTATTGATAAATCTATTAACATTACTTGTGATGTTGGTGTTGTTCTTAATGGTTTTTATGAGGATGAACGTTGGGGTGGTGCTTTTGATATTTTAGTAGATAATGTCAGTATAAGTGGTTTTACTATAACTGGTTATAATCAAGCTATCTCTTTTTCTGGAGCTAATAATATAGGGATATTTAATAATAATATTTCAGATAATAATCGAGGAATTAGTGTTGAATTTGGTGAAAATGTTTCTATAGCTAATAACACGGTTAATGATAATGAATTTTCAGGTATTGATATTGATTCTTCTCGAAATATTAATGTTTCTAATAATATTTTGGAAAAGAATTCTGGCTCTTCGATTTCTGTCCAATCTTCTGATTCTGTGAATTTAGAGAAGAATTATGTTAAAAACAATCTTAATGATGGTATTTATTTGATTGAGTCTAATAATGCTAATATTTCAGATAATGTTATTGAAGAAAATGGTGGAAATGGTATTAGTCTTGAATCTATTGATTATTCTAATAATGTTAATATAAATAATAATGTTGTTAAGAAGAATAAAGGTCATGGTATTAATGTTGATGGTTCTTCTAAATTTTCTATATGTAATAATACTGTAGAAGAAAATAATGAAGATGGTATTTCTGTTGTTTATTGCGAAAATATTGATATAAAAAATAATAATGTTTCAAAGAATAATAATGGTATTAGTATTTATTCTTCAGAAAAAATTAATTTAAATGATAATAATGTTAAAAATAATTCTCAAAATGGATTGTATATTGATTCTTCTGAGAAGGTTACTGTTGATAATAATGTTATTGATGGTAATCGTGGGGATGGAATTACTATTGATTATTCTTTTAATTCTCTTTTTACTTATAATAATATTAAAAATAATTTAGGTTCTGGTACTTCTGGTATTTATTCTGATTATAATAATATTACAAAAAACACTTTAACAAATAATAAAGAGACTGGAATGAATTTTGAAGGAGATAATAATGCATTCAAAAATAACATAATATCTAATTCTAATATTGGAATCATTTCTTCTGGAATGAGTAATTTAATATATAATAACACTATTAAGAACATTAAAAACCATGGAATAATGTTATATGATGATTCTAACTCTATAAATAATAATATCCTAACAAATTGTAATATGGGAGTTTATTTAGATGGATCTAGAAATAAAATAATGAACAATAAAATAACCACTAAATCAGATGGTGTTTCTATTAAGGGAGATTCTAATACAGTATCTAATAATAACATTAATTCAAAAGGTAATTATGGAATTAAAGCTGTTGGAAGTAAAAATACCTTTTCGAAAAATACTATAACTTCTTTGAAATATGGGATTAATTTAAAAGGAAACAAGAATAAAATCATGTCTAGTACAATTAAATCTAAGTATACTGGAGTTTCTGTTAAAGGAAATTCAAATTTGATATCTGGAATCAAATCTAATAAAAATAAAAAACATGGTATTGAAATAAGAGGAAATAAAAATACAATAAAAAAGAATACTCTACTTAAAAGTGTTTGTCATGCTATTTTAATTAATGGAAATAGTAATAAAATTACTCACAATACCATATCAAAAAATAAAAAACATGAAATCATTTTTAAAGGAAAGAAAAACGTTTTCAAAAAAACTAAATTAATAATAAACAGTCATTATTATCTTCTTTATAATTAATTTCCTCTCCATTATCTTAATAGTAGGATTAAATTTTAAAAAATAATTTACTAATAATTTACTAAATAATCTAAATTATGTATTATGATTAAAAATTATATATGATAAGAATTATATATAAATTTGATTTAATTTTTGTAAAAGTAATTGGCAAATTTTTTAAATCATATATTAATTCATAGTTGATTATAATGATATCTTATCATCTATAATAGAGTATATTAAATTTAGTAAATTGATATGATTAATTAAATCCATTGAATAGATTTAATTAAATAAATAGCTGATAATCAATTTTAATTAATCTTTAACTTAATAGGAGAGCTTCAAATGAAAATGTATTATGAAAAAGATGTAGACACAGAAGTTTTAGCAAATAAAACAGTAGCTGTTATAGGTTATGGGAGTCAAGGGAAAGGTCAATCTCAAAATATGGCTGACAGTGGGTTAAAAGTCATTGTAGGATTACGTGAAGGAGGATCATCTTGGAAAATAGCTAAAGATGATGGAATGGATGTTAGAACTATTGAAGATGCTTCTAAAGCCGCGGATATTATTCACATTCTTTTACCTGATGAAATTCAAGCAGATATTTACAATAAATCAATAGCTCCTTATGTTGAATCTGGAAATACTATCTCCTTTTCTCATGGATACAATATTCACTTTAAATATATAAAAGTGCCTGAGGATGTTAATGTTACTATGATAGCTCCAAAAGGCCCAGGATCTATGGTTAGAAGGACATATCTCGAAGGTTTTGGAATTCCTGGTCTTGTAGCTGTTGAAAAAGATGCTACTGGTAATGCTCTTCAAGTGGCTTTAGCTATGGGTAAAGCTTGTGGATTATCAAAAGCAGGTATTCTTGAAACTACATTTAGGGAAGAAACTGAAACTGATTTGTTTGGGGAACAAGCTATTCTTTGTGGTGGAGTCACTGAACTTATAAATGCTGGTTTTTCTACCTTGGTAGAAGCAGGTTACCAACCTGAAATAGCTTACTTTGAAACTTGTCATGAATTAAAGCTCATCGTTGATCTAATATATGAAAAAGGATTCGCTGGAATGTGGAATGATGTTAGTAACACTGCTGAATTTGGTGGATTTACAAGAAGAGAAAGAATCATTAATCCAGATGCAAAAGCTGAAATGAAAAAGATTCTTGAAGAAATCCAAAAAGGTAAATTTACTAAAGAATGGTCTTTAGAAGCTAAAACTAACATGCCAATGTTAAACAGATTAAGGGAATTAGAAAGTGAAGAAAAAATTGAAAAAGTAGGTTCTAAACTCCGTAAGGCATGTGGTCTTGAAAAAAAAGCTAAAGAAAAAGAAGAAAAAGTTGTTGTTGTAAACTTCAATAAAACTAAAAAATAATCATAAAATTAAAAAATATGATAATTGCTTTCATTTAGCTATTAACTAATAAAAAATAACTGATAGTGAAGATATTGAAGTTATTACTCCATATCCGTTTAAGGAAGATAGAAGGTTTAAGGAACGTTAAAGCCGATAAAGCTCTTTATATTGGGTCTGCATTGAATGATATTAACGCACCTATAATGACTACTAATTTATTTAGTAGTTAATTCATTTTCTATTTCTTTTTAAATTATTTTTTTAACCTTTACTAAGTTTTGTATTAATTGTCTTGGTGCATATTTTATTTCTAATTGTTAAAGCTGTACTTGGAAGATCTAATCTTATTTTTAGTTTTAGCCATTCTTTTTTATAGATGATATAATAAACTATATAGTTTTTCATGTTTTAAAGACTTATTATTATATATTATAGAATTATATATTATAGATTTTTACATTTTTACATTTTAATGAGTTATAAATTTTTATAATAAATTTAAGTTTTATTTAGTTTTCAAATAAAATATTCCTTATTTTTTCTAATAATTGATTATTGATTCTTTTTTTTAAAAATATTTAAATAGCTTATAACTAATATTAACTTATAACTAATATTAACCAATATGAAATAGCTAGGCTATCTAGGTTAGGTGAAAATCTTGGTATTATTAAACAATATGAAATAGCTAGGCTATCTAGGTTAGGTGAAAATCTTGGTATTTGTAGGAATGGATCACGGTACTACTGGAATTTCTTTTGGAATCATATCAGATGAGGGAAAACCCCTTGATGTTTTTAAAATAGATAGGGAAGATAGTAAAGCTGGAAAAGTTTCAGCTATTAAAGAATTATCCAAAAAAGTTGATCTTGAGTCTATAAAATTATTAGCTATGACTTATGCTATGGGTGATGGAATAAATTCTATACAACCAATAGCTATGGTTAAAGATAGGGGGATTATCTCAATAGAAGGGGCTGGAAAAGTTACAGGTGGGGGGACATCTGTTTATAGCGAAATAGAAGAATCTAATATTCTAACTTTTCTTATTCCAGGATTACACAAAAATTCTCCTTCTCTTGATCCAATGTTTAAAGCAGCTTATTCTCATCAAGCAAGTCCTGAAAAAGTAAGTATTAGCTATTGTGCTTATCTTAAAACAAAATGGAAAAATATGATTGTAGCTGATATAAGTTCCAACAGTGTAAATATTTTAATTGAAGATGGAAAGATAAGAGGAGCTATTGATGCATGTATTGGAGCTATGGGAATTGTTCACGGGCCAATTGATTTAGAAATGATTCGAAACATTGATGAAAATAAGATGACAGCTAATCAAGCATTTTCAACAGCTGGAGCAGTAAAAATAGCTAATATAAACACGAAAGTAGCTATTATGAAAGATACGCTTCTTACGAGATATAAAAAGGGAGATTCTTTAGCTAAATTAGCTATTGACACTATGATCATGACAATAGCTATGGAAATCATGGGATTAATTGGAATAGCTAATAATAAAATTGAAGGTATTGTTCTAACAGGATCAATTGGTTCAATGAAGAATCCAATTGACTTTAAAAAAGAATTAAATAAATATTTAAAAAATAAATTCCCAATCAATATTCTTTCAAGTAATTCAGGAGCTTATGGTGCTGCTCAAATAGCTAAAGATATTTCTAAGGGTAAAAATAATATTTTAGGCATAGATGTTGTAACTAAATAATTTCAACCGAATTAATAGATTTAATTTTAAAAAATGAGATATTTAAAGATATATTTTCGTATATAATAGAAAAGTAAAAGTATACAATATATAAAAATAACGATTAAAATAACAATTATGGCTATTTTTTTTATTTGAAAAACTCGTTTTTTAAGTTTAGAAAAATGAAGCTTTTATTTATTTAAAAACAGCATACATTCTTAAGAACTTCTATAAAAATTACTAGAAGATGAAAATTAACTTTTACTAAATTTAAATTAAATAGTTATTATTCATTAAATATATGCATCTAAATATATATATAATATATTAATTTATATATCTATTTTAAAGAGAATACACTCTTGAAATTAAGGACTTCACACAACTTCTAATAAATAAATGGGAGTTGATAATTAATTTAAATATATCATAAATGAATTTTTTAATCATTTTTCTTCTTCTTTAATTGATATAAAAGCTACTTTTCCACCTTTAATAACTTTTAAGCCATCATCACGTTCTAAAACAGTGTTTAAAAAGTTATCAATAGCTATTATCTTACCTTCAAATTCTTCCCAGTTTTTAAGACCTATTAAAACATTTTTATCTTTGAAATCTGCAAATTGCTTGTTAACCTGAAAATTATTATTATTTTTTTGCATTTTTACTCCTCTTAAAATATAAATTATCTATCATATAAATAGAATATTGATATATCTCTAAGCACATAATATTATGTTAACAATCACTATAAATACTTTTAATAATTATAATAATTATTTTATTTATTTCTAGTTTCTTTATATTTTTTAAATCTTTAAAGTTCTAGATATAATAATTTTTTTTGATTAAAGACTTTTTAAAGATTTTTATAGAAATCCTAAATTTTGAAGTTGTGACAATTTTTAACTAGTAAACACTATAATTCTTTTCATTGTTTTAATCTTATATTATCTTATATTGAAAATAATTAAATATGAGAAGAACAATAAATTAATTTGAGCTTTTATAAATTTATAATCTATTAATTTGAGTTTTTGTTCTTAAATTAATTTGATATAACATTGTAATTGATTAGTTAGTAATTTTCAGTAATGGAGATAATATATGTATCTTTAATTAATAAACTAATTATTTAATTATGAGAAATGATGGATAAATATTTTAATCTATTGAGGAGGTAAAGATATGCCTATAAATCAGTTGGAAACAAATTTACAAGCCATTACAACTACAATTGCACATTTAGAAAAAGAAGGATGTGGCGATGAGGAACTTTTAACTAATCTTAGATTAGAACGAAATAGACTATTAAAAGATCTCAATCTAAAATAAATATTTCATTATATTTCTTAGTCGTATCTGTTGATTACTGATGATAAATCAGTGGTCAAATCTATTGACAATGGAGTTAAAGTAGGTCTTTGTTGGATTCTTAATCCATGAATATCTGTATCCTTTTCATCTTTAGTATATGGAGATCCTCCGATCCAGTAATAAGGTTTCCCTCTTGGATCGGTTCTCGTATCTATCTCTGGCTTATACATTCTTTTTCCTAATTTTGTAACTAAAATTTCTTCACTTTCTGGATTTGAAGGAATATTAAGATTTAAAAGATCAACTCCTTTTGGAAGACCTTCTTCTAGAACATTCTTAGCTATTTTTTTAAGTATTTTTTTGGCAAAGTCATAATTTAACTCTATATGACCATTTTCAAACTTTATATCTCCTCTTAAAACCTCTAAAGAGACAGCTATTGAAGGAACTCCTAAAGATGCTGCCTCCATAGCAGCACCAATGGTTCCAGAGGTAGTTAATTCACCTTTCCCAATGTTTTCTCCAATATTTATTCCAGAAATAGCTAAGTCTGGTATATCATCCATTAATTTAAATATTCCAAGTGTAACAGCATCCGTTGGTGTTCCAGACACTGAGTAACCTTGACTTTCATCGTTTAAAATGACAGGATCCATCCGGAGTGGTTCAAAAAGAGTTAATGCTCGACCTATTCCACTTTGTTGGGTAGCTGGAGCAACTACAGTCACATCACCTAGATCTTCAACAGCTTCCTTAGCAGCTAATATACCAGAAGAGTTTATACCATCGTCATTACTAATTAAAATTTTCATATTTTATACTGTATATTTAATCTATAAAGTAATTTTTTAAAAATTTTTATTTTCCAAAGTTTTTTTAAAAAAAATTTCATTTTCATATTTAATTGAATACATTCATTTTCAATACTATTCAACAAGTTTATTTTAATCTTATTTGACTATATTCATTTTTAATAGTGTTCAACAAGTTTATTTTAATCTTATTAAGTATATTTATTTTCAATACTATTCAAGAAGTTTATTTTAATCTTATTTGTGTATATTTATTTTTAATAGTGTTCAAGAAGTTTATTTTAATCTTATTTGAGTATATTTATTTTCAACAATATTGAAAATATTCATTCTCAACATAAGTTTTCATGATAAATTTTTTATTATTGAAATTATCAATTTTTTGTATCAAAGGATCATACTTCTGATAATACAAAAATATTGTCGTCATGATGGAAAATATTAATAATAAGAAACATTAAAAATAATTATTAAGTATATATTTGTTGACTATAAGTGATAATTATGGAGAAGCTACAGCTGGTAAATTTTATTGCAAAAGTAATGGAAGAGTCTGGTTTCAAAGTGTATAAAAATTTTAAAACTTCTCAAAGGATAATTGATATCTATGGAGTGCTTCCAACTGTAATGGGAGATTTTGGAGTAGTTGTTGCCTGTAAAAATTACGATAAACAATGGGAAGTCGGTATTGACATTCTAAAAGATATGGAAATGACTGGAAGAAGCCTTAAGGCTTCTAAAGTAGCTATTGTTACAAGTTCAACTTTTTCATCTCAATCTAGAAGTTATGGTTCTAAGAAAAACATTAAATTGGTAGATAGGGATAATCTTATAAGCTTAGCTAAAAAATTCTCTAAAAGAGGAGCAAGCTTAGCTAATGGTAACAGACCAGTTTCTAACTCTAATATCGAATCTGATTATAAAAATCAAACTGTAGCTAATGATAATTCTCCATCTTTAAACACTACTAATGAAGATTATAATAATCCTCATGATAATGATTATGATGAAAAATATTTAGATTCTTATTCTACTGGAAATTATCCATCTTCAAGCAATTTACATAGGGATAGAGATGTTGATAGCTCTAGAGTTAAAACTCCAAATTTTAAAAATTCAAATTTAGGAAAATCTAATTCAAAGGTCTCTTCTATGAAAAGTAATAGTATTTTAAACAAGCAAAAACGTAAAGAACCTGGTCCTCCTTTAAGTTCAAGACTTAAACCAATTTTTAACAATACTATAGTTCTTATATTGATAGTAGTAGCTGTTTCTTATCTTATTTCTTTGATTTTCATAGGAACAAGTAATGCTTCACGTGGAATAAGTGGACTAGTTAAAATAATGTCTTCATTACTTTTATCATATGGGCTTGTATTTGCATTAAATAAAGAAGGAACTAAGGTTCTTGTAAAAGGAAGTATAATTTTCTTTGTTTCATTAGTAATTCTAATTTTAATTATAATTTTATTGTAAATTGAGAAAACTAAGAATAAATATATTAAATAAGGAAATATATAATTTTTTGTTGAATATCAAGAACAAACTAGATTTTTTTTGGTAATGGAGCAGAACTTCCATTGTTATCTATTCCTAACCCTAATTTGTTTATAAACGGATTTTTATTATTTCTTGAATTTTTCAGCGAAAATAAGATTAAAAATTTAAAAATAAAAATCAAATAAATGGTTCCGGCGAGATTCGAACTCACGATCCCCTCGTTGTAAGCGAGGTATCATACCCCTAGACCACGGAACCACAGTACATCAAAACTTTGAACAATACACTATATAAACTTTTCCAATCATGATAAAAATATTCATGGTTAGAAATGTATTAATATAATATCTAGTAAATAGTAAATAAATTATTAGTAAATCAATTATTGATAATTTTTATTCATAATAATTTAATATATTTGTATTATTTAGAATAATCTAATGGATTGTATTATTCATAATATTTTAATAGTTTTTATTATGTAGAATAATTTAATAGATTTGATAATAGCTAGATGATATAATTATAAATAAGAAAATAAGAAAATACGAATAAATCATGTTAAATAGATTAAAACTACAGGAGGAATGAATTATAATGGCATGGGATGAAACTGGAAAAATATGGATGGATGGAAAATTTGTTGAATGGAAGGATGCTAATACACATGTTCTATCTCATGTTATCCATTATGGATCAAGTGTTTTTGAAGGAATAAGGTGCTATGAAAATAATGGTAAACCTGCAATATTCAAACTAAAACAGCATGTTAAAAGACTTTTTGAATCTGCAAAAATATATAAGATGGAAATTCCTTACTCACAAAAAGATATAGAAGAAGCTATAAAAGAAACAATATCTATTAATAAGTTGAAGGAATGTTATATAAGGCCTGTTAGTTATCGTGGATATGGTTCTTTAGGAGTTAATCCAACTTCTTCTCCAGTCAACACAGCTATTTCTGTCTGGGGATGGGGAAGCTATCTAGGTGAAGAAGCTCTTGAAAAAGGAGTTGATGTTGGAGTTTCTTCTTGGAGAAGAATGGCTCCTAATACATTGCCAAGTATGTCTAAATCTGGGGCAAATTATATGAATGCTCAACTAGCTAAGCTCGAAGCTATTGAAAATAATTATGATGAGTGTATAATGCTAGATACTGAAGGATTCATTGGTGAAGGAAGTGGTGAAAACATATTTTTAATAAAAGATGATGTAATATACACTCCTTCCCTTTCATCAGCTATTCTTAAAGGAATAACAAGAGATTCGATAATGGAATTAATTACAACTTTTGATTATGAACTTAGAGAAGAAAAACTACCAAGAGAAATGCTTTATCTAGCAGATGAGCTATTTTTCACTGGAACTGCTGCTGAAGTAAGTCCAATAAGATCTGTTGATGGAATTCAGATTGGTAATGGTAAAAGAGGCCATATCACAGAAGAAATACAATCTAAGTTCTTTAGTATAGTTGAAGGAAAAACAGAAGACACATTTAATTGGTTGACTTATTTAGAATAATATTTAAATTAGGCTCTGTAGAAATCATATTTTGATTTTTATGTTAAATGTTTTTGTGTGACGATATATGTTATAGCATAGATTTTTTAACTTAGTTTCTTTATTTCTTAGTCGGTCACTTCTACTTTGATTTTTATC
>NZ_LWMW01000129.1 GCF_001639285.1 Methanobrevibacter cuticularis
TTGGATTAACAGTGTAGTTAGTAGCTATTGTTGCATTATTGTAGTTATTATCTCCAAAGAAAGATATATCTATGTTAGATAGTCCTGACTTTGTATTAGGTATTGTTAAACTCCATAATCCATCGATGACTGTTACATTGTATTCTATGCCATTGATGGTTACTGTGATGTTGTATGTTCCGTTTATTAGGTTACCATTAGCATCAGTGATATTACCAGCAATAGTGGAGTTTTCACCATAAACAGCATCAGTAGGTAAGTCAACATTAATTATAGTTCCTGATTTACTGACAATGAAATTCACGTTGTTGTTGGATTCTGTGTAATTGCTGTTTGCTTTAAATACTATAGTATATGTGTATTCATTTGCATCTAAGCCAGTGATATTCACTCTACCTACACCATTAGTGAATGTCACATTGTAAGTTATGTTGTTTATGATTACTTCATAAACTCCATCTATGATAGCTGTGCCATTAGGTGTAGTTGCATTAATCACTACAGTAAGATTATCACCATAGATAACATCATCAGCTGTAATGTCTAAGTTTACATTATCTTTAAAACTAGTGTTAAGATTAGTACTTACCGGGTTATAATCGTCTGTACTTGCAAAACTTACTGGTAAGCTTTGATTTCCAAGCTGACCATAATTAAATCCAGTGAATATTCCAGTTCCATTAACAAATGTAACATTCTGACTTTGACCACCAATAGTGACATTGAATGTGATAGGTGATAAACCACCAATATTTGGATTAATATGTAAAGTTATATCAGCTACACTATTATTCACGATAATTAGTTGATCAATAGTGATATTAGTAATATTACCTTTACTAATAGTTCCAGTTAGTGTGAAGATACCACTACCAATGATAGTGCCATTTAAATTCTTAAACACAACATTCGGATCAGCAATACTTTGAATAGGTACTTCAATTATACCAGAATTGTTTAAACCAAACTCTTTGAAAAAGGTACCATTCCAATAAACACCATTCATAGAAGGCAACAAATCAGAACCAGAACTATCATTAGAACCATTCAAATACACAGTGTAATTGAATCTTAATAAATCACCAACATTATAATTAGCGCTAAGATCACTTATATTAGTAATACCAAGCACATAATAACTATTTACAACAACATTAGTCAAAGTTGGTATGCCGTTGTATCCATAATAGTTATAATCAGCATTCACATTATTGCTCGTATCATTAGAACTAATGGGAATAGTCTGATTAAAGAACACATTATAATTCACTTTCACATTAGGAGTATTAACACGAATAGCACCATATGCGTTGGAATTGCCTACAAAAATATTACCAACAATATCAGCACTAACAGTACCATTACTACCAGCATTTATAGAGATTGCTCCACCACTATTATTTACAAAACTGGAATTAAGAATATCAACATTAACAGTACCATTAGTACTAGTATTTATAAATATAAATCTAACCATTGAGTTAGTAAATATAGATCTAGCTATTTTGATATTAGCAACATTATTCGAATTAGTAGATATATGGAGTACACTATTACTTGCTTTGTTTCCATCAAAAATGGAATCAATTATCTCAATATTAGGATCTTCAGTATCAAAGATTACCGCACCATAGGTAGCAGTATTATTTATGAAGGTGGAATTGCTTATTACAAGACTATTATTATTAGAATAATTACTAATATCGTGAATAGTACGTATTACTCCACCATAAGAAGCATTATTGCCTACAAAATTAGAATTAGCTATATATAAATTATAACTAGAATATTTGGAATAAGTCTGATCCATAGATATTACTCCACCAGCACCATATGTTGTACGATTAGCATTATTACCTGTGAAATTAGATCTATAAATATTAAGAGTTACAGTCGTATTATCACCAGAGGTTATTACTATTGCCCCACCATAAGCTGCACTATTATAACTATAATTTGAATCATATATATTAAACTCAACAGTAGAGTTATCCTCAACATATATATTATGTGCTACTCCAGAAGAAGCATTATTAGATGTGAAGTTAGAACCAATAATATTAACAATACAATTAACACCAGGACTACTGGTCCCTACGCCTACCAACCCAGCATAAGAAGAACTACAATTAGTAAAAGTAGAATTAATAATATTTAAATTAGAAATCTCTGAATTAATAGGTGCTGAAACAATAAACCAACTATAACCTCTGTTGTTATTAAATGTACAATTTAAGACAGTTAAATCCTTATAATTATAAATCAAAAATCCAGAAGTACTATTTTCAATCACTGCATTATTAATCACGTTGACATTTTCTATTGTTAAATAGCCAGTATTATTAATTAGGCTACTACCATTTTCCATGTACGCGTTTTGCAATGTTAAATTAGCTAATATCAAGTTTGAACCGGGATTAATCGTAAATAATCTATTAACACCAACCAAATCAATAATTGTATTGGCTTTAGTCTTACCAGTTATGGTTAAGTTCTTATTTATAACTATATCGGTGTTGTTGTCTCCAGTATAGGTGCCGTCTGATAGTATTATTCGGTCATTGTTGGCTGATTGGTTAACTGCGTTTTTAAGTCCACCAGCAGTACTATTAGTAATATTAGTATCTGCTGCAAAACTGTTTGATAAACTAACCATTACCAACAAAGCAAGTAGCAAAAATAAAATCATCCAAAAAGACGTCTTTTTAAATTTATTCATAATATCTTTCACCTCTCATTTTAATATATTCAAATATACCATCCAGCCATTATTATTAAAAAATAAAAAAATGCCTAACAATCAACTACTAACTATTACCTTTATCAATAAATAGAAAAAATTTGTTAGTCATCTAAAGAACAGTTAGTATCCTATTAAACTATTAACTTTTAACTACTGGACAAACATACTTATAGCAATTACCCATATATAAAGATATCACTTCTACACACCCCAAAACAAAAACAAAGATAAACCACAAAGCAAGAACAAAACCATAGACTACCCCCCCCCCCCCCTAAACATACAAAGAACACACAAACAAAAAAACAAAAAAATAAAGAAAAAAAACACCCCAATACAAAAACAACCTACTAATTCCTCATTTAATTTTCAACCTATTTTATTATAAATAACAATACACCACAATAACAAAATAATACCATTAAAAAATATATACATAAAAAGAAAGCAAAAATAAAAATTTTTGAAAATTAATCAGAACTTTTAAGGATAATAATATTTAAACTCGAAATAAAGAAAGTCAAATTTTTACTAAAAAGACATTCGGCCACAACTCAGAAAAATAGTAAAAAATATATAAAAAAGTGTTAAAAAAGGAAACAAATGATTGAAATCATTTAAAAATTTTAAATAATAGCTATTGATACTATTAAAAAATAAATAATGAATAAAAAAGTTCTTTTTCATTATTTAAAAAATAGTGAGTTTGTTTAAAAAATTATAAATAATAAGAAATACATAAAATATTTATACATTATAGAGGCATAGGCTGAATAATGTGTGGGGAACTTCCTTTATCTCAAGTTTTTGTGGATATAATTAATGTAATAATCAGTGATTTCAACATTAGTACCCCATATCTTGTTAGTAAGGATCAAAATGGGAAAATTAGCTAAATATTTCCCATTCTTTTTATTTAATGTGATAATTCTTCTGATAAGTAAAAATTAGAAGGAAAAAAGTTATAAATCAATATGAAATGTTTTTATGAAAACATTGCATATCTAACTAATTCTATAATCCTAAAAATATTATAATTAATTAGTTATATGGTTCTTAGTCCTCGATTAGTTATTCGTTTTGTTTCTTTTGTTGGTGAAACTTTATTCCATTCATTACATATGTTTACAACCCAATTGGGATTAGATTTACTTGCATCATTTAACCAATTACCTACACTATCTTGAACATATTTTTCTGAATCGGATTTTAATGGTTCAATTATTTTTAAACCTAACTCGGGTTCTTCTTTTAATTTTTTGATGTGTTTAGACCAAACTCCTCTAGGTCGAGTTGCTTCACTGGCAAAGCGACGAATATTAGAATCTTCATTGGTTGACCAACTTGATAAAATATCTATTGATTCATCTAAATTATCAATTATGGACTCTCTCACAGCCATCCATGCAATTTCTCTAACTCCAAAATGTTTATCAGCAGCAAATGGTTCAATAGCTATCAATTTTTCTCCAATGGATAATTCATCATCTAATCCTATTATATAAGCCCCCCATGATCTTACAGTGTCAGAATTATGATTACTAATAAATTCAAGTAATTTTTTATCATTATTTTTAGATATTTCTTCCTGTAATCTTCTACCAATAGCTATTATACATTTAAGGGAAGTTTTCTTTTCTAAATTGTCTAGTTCTTGAAGAGAGCTATTTATGTAATTTTCTGCATCTGCTTCTTTAAGAACATTCTTAACAAGTTCAGAATGATTAATAGCTAATGATTCCATTAGGTTTACAGAAGAAATTTTCCCTTGATTCAATAGCTCCCTTACTTCCTCTGGAACATCAGCTAATTTTCGAGCTCCCCTTCTATCTTCAATATTCATTAATTACACCATTAAAATAATCATGATTATTTCCATTAGATGTTTTCACCTTTTTTTCAATCATTTTTACTTAAGTGATTTAATTAAGTGAGTTAATTAAGTGATTTAATTAAGTGATTTAATTTAGAAAGAAAGTTCAGATATTCTATCCATAGCTTCTTTTGTGTTTTCAAGTGTATTAAAAGCTGTTAATCTTAAATAGCCTTCACCACTAGGACCAAATCCTGCCCCTGGCGTTCCAACTACATTAGCATCATTCAAAAGAAGATCAAAGAATGTCCAAGAATCCATATTATTTGGTGTTTTTATCCATATATATGGAGAATTTATCCCACCATAGATATTTAGTCCTAATTTAGTTAAACTATCCCTTATTACCTGAGAATTCTTCATATAATAAGCTATATTTTCTTCTATCTCTTTTTTTCCTTCATTACTATAAGTAGCTTCTGCTGCTTTCTGAACTGGGTATGATACTCCGTTAAATTTAGTAGTTTGCCTTCTATTCCAAAGGGCATTTACAGATTGCTCTTTTCCATCACTATCATAAGCTTTAAGATCTTTTGGAACGACAGTATATGCACAACGTGTTCCAGTAAATCCTGCTGTTTTAGAGAAGCTTCTAAACTCAATAGCTACCTCTTTAGCACCTTCAATTTCATATATACTATGAGGTACATCTTCTTCAGTTATAAATTTTTCATACGCTGCATCAAAAAGGATTATTGCATGGTTATCTTGTGCATATTTAACAAATTTAGCTAGTTGATTTTTTGTAAGAGTTGTTCCAGTAGGATTATTTGGGTAACAGAGATAAATAAGGTCAGTGTGAGTCTTTGGAAGTTCTGGAACAAAATCATTTTCTTCTACACATGGAAGATAAACTAAACCCTCATATCTATCTTCTTCATTAATAGGACCAGTTCTACCTGCCATAACATTGGTATCAACATAAACTGGATAAACAGGATCTGTTACAGCTACAATATTATTTAAATCAAAAATCTCTTGAATATTTCCTGTATCACATTTAGCCCCATCACTAATAAAGACTTCATCTAAATCTAAATCTATCCCAAGTGGATTGAAGTCATTTTTAACAATTGTTTCAGCCAAGAAAGAGTATCCCTGCTCTGGCCCATAACCTTTAAAAGTATTACCATTAGCCATTTCATCAACAGCATCTTTAAATGCTTTAATTACAGTTGGAGAAAGTGGTTTAGTCACATCTCCTATTCCCATTCTAATTACATCTTTATCAGGATTTTCCTCTTGAAATTTCTCCACTCGTCTAGCTATTTCAGCAAATAAATAGCTATTTTGCAATAAAAGATAATTTTCATTGATTTTAACTGCCATTTTAATATCCTCTTTGTTAATAAATAAATACTTAATAAATCAATATGATTTCTAAAATTTCATGAATTCAGCTATTATGTGATTTGAAACATATATCATTAGTATATTAATAGATTTATTAAAATTTATTAATAAATCTTACTCTTTAATAATATTCTTAAATCCTAAATAATAGCTAATAAATAAAAAATAAAAAAATCAAAAAAAATCAAATGGTTACCAAAAACATTGCCAACCAGTTCAAATAGCCAGATTATGATTATGAATTAAAAATTACAAAAATAAAAATTATGTAAAAATTACCTAAAGTTTTAATTATTAAGAATACAAATATTAGTTTAAGTAGAAAAATTTATTTATAATTAGAAAAATCATGATGAAAAATAGTAGATATAATTTAATATTAATCAATATATTCTAATATAATTTAATATTAAACAATATATTCTAATATAATTTAATATTAAACAATATATTCTAATATAATTTAATATTAATCAATATATTCTAATATAATTTAATATTAAACAATATATTCTAATATAATTATACTATCATCTAAAATATTTACCTTATCATTAACTTATTACTTACTATGATCTAGAATATTATATGGTATATTAAAATAAAATTATCAAAAGAGAATATTATTAATTTAAATATGTTAAATCCAATTAAATAAATATATTAAATCTAATTAAAAAATAAACTCTCTAACTAATAGAAAAATAAAATAAACTTTAATAATTTAAAATATAAAAATCAAAAATATTTCGATGGTTAAAATGAATCCAATTACAATGCCAATACTTCTTACAATAGCAATAATAGGCATAGTTGCTATTATAATTGTTAAAATATATTATAAAGATGAAGAAGGTCAAAAAGACCTGTCATCTGAATTACCTCCTATTGTTAACACTACTTGGAAAGATCCTATGGTTGAAAGTTATGTAGAAGAAGAACAAGGAGAAAAAGAAGAATATAGCTTTGTTAGTAAATCATGGAAAGAACCAATGAATCAACCAAAAGAACTAAAAAATGGAATTGCCAGTCGAGTATTTCAAGAACCTATGAATTCTAAACATCATAAGATTATGGGAAACGGTAGTAATTTAACAGAACAAGATGAATATGTTAGTTTTGAGTCTAAAGAAGATTATTATCATGGAAACACAGATATCGACTATGATAAAGAGAAAAATATGGATGTTGATAGTGAAATAGACCCTAGTGAAATAGACCCTATATTAAATAATGTAGACATAGAAGAAAGAAATGATGGAAGCTTTAGAATAGCAAAATCTGACATTACAATCGATAATCATGATGATTATATCATTCCACAAGATTATAATAATGAAAAATACAATCCTGACATTAAATTAGAAATAGATGATTCCATTTCTGATTCTATGCATTCTAATAAACAAATTCCATTAAAAAATAATGGAGGTGTTCATGAGATGAGCAAAATTGCAGTTATAGGAGGAGAAAGTAAAAATTTGAATGTTGGGGATCATATTATCTTCAATTATAATAGTGAAAACTATTCAAGTCAAGTTTTAGATATAAAGCATGAAAATGTAAAAATTAAATACAGATCTCAAGAAAAATGGATAAATCTGTTGGATATTAAAAAAATTCTCTAATTTATTTCTTATTAAATTTTCTAATCACATTCCATTTAATAAAATTTAAATAACATATGATTTAATAGAATTATAGTTAACATCTAGTTAATAAATAAAATAAAAAGAATAAAATCACTAGAAATATTAAAATTGACTTTATTAAAACTTTAAATTGGCTTTCTAGAAGTTTAAAAATTTTAGAATAAAATTGACTTTAGTAGAACTAATAAAATTGACTTTACTAAAGCTTTAAAAATTATATAAAACGAATAAAATCTAAGAGAAATTATAGCTAGTCAAAATAAATAGTTTAATAGAGAAAGGAAAAAGATTTTTGAAGCAGATTTTTAACCTTTTTCGTCTATTTCTCTATTTAAGTTCGTAATAATTTTTTTCAAAGTGTGTGTTTAAAAAATATTTTTTGTACTTAAGAGCGAAGAATCTTTTCCATGGTTTATTTCTTTTCTTTGAAAAAGTGTTATTACTTAATATTCTATTAAACGTTATTAATCAGATACATTATATGTTGTTAATGCTATATATTTGTTACGTTTTTTTGAAATCATTACTATTTTTTATCTCATTTTTTAATGGATGTTCAACATTGCACTTTTAATACCAAAAAGGAAGGAAATACAATTCTACTTATGAGCAAAGTAGAATGTTAATTCATCATCTATTATTTCATCAAGTCTTGCAAATCCAAATCTTTCAAATTGTACAATATCCCCTACTTTTAAATTGAGACAGTCTGCTTCACAAAGTCCTTGTATTACTGAAGCATCATCCATGACTATTTTCGCTTTTACATTATCTTTAGATGGAACCCATTGGATTATCCTTGCTTTTTTATTTCTAGCTTCTTCAAAAGATTTACTATTGTAAATAGCTGAACCAGATTCAATATCGATATTTACGGCATCCATTAATCTCGTTAATCCATTAATGACATCATCTTTAGCTAAATAGACTTCATCACTTAAAACTAGTTTTCTCATTCCCCTATCCAAAAAATCAGGATGCAATGGTCTTTCAATTGTTTCAGGAATAGCTAAATCCTCAAGATCATTTAACTTAGCTATTTTTATCTTTTTAGGATTTGGAACAAAGAAATAACGATTAGCTTTCTCTTCTAAGATATTTCTATTTAAACCATAAATTTTCTTCCAACTAATAGCTGAATCAGACATTTTAATTCCTATTTCCAGAATTAAATCATAGATTGTTTTACTTTGAATTCCTCGCCTAGCTATTGCTCGAAGTGTTCCAAGTCTTGGATCATCCCATCCTGCATATGTTCCATCCTCGATTCCAAGTAATGCAGTTGAAGTACTTAAAGCTATGTCTTCCATTTTAAGACGGCCATAATGAATGAATTCTGGAACATCCCAGCCCATATGTTCATATAGATATTTTTGTTTTTCACTGTTAGCTAAATGATCTTTACCTCTTAAAACATGAGTCATTCCCATTAAATGATCATCAATAGCCACTGAAAAGTTCATCATTGGATATATCCTATACTTTGTCCCTATTCTAGGATGTTCTTCTTCTACAATTCTCATAGCTACCCAATCACGAATAGCTGGATTCTTATGATTGATATCAGTTTTTATTCTAAGAACACCTTTTCCAGCTCCCATCTTTGGAAATTCTTCCCATAATTTGAGATTCTCTTCTATTGAGAGTTCTCTGCATGGACATGCCTTAGATTCATCTTTAAGCTTCTTAAAATCAGCACCTTCACAGCTACACATATATGCAGCACCAATTTTTATAAGTTCTTCTGCATATTCATAGTAAATTGGAAATCTATCACTTTGATAAAATACTTCATCTATATCAATTCCTAGCCATTTTAAATCTTCAGGAATCATATCATAAGCAGGAGGATAAATTCGTTTTGGATCAGTATCTTCAATTCTAAGAATCAATTTTCCCCCGTACTTCTTAGTATATTCACCATTAGGAACAGCAGCCCTTGCATGGCCAATATGAAGAGGTCCACTTGGATTTGGAGCGAATCTCATAACAACATTTTCATGACTTCCAGGAAGCTCACCCAGACCTTCTTCTTTATTATTCTCCTTTTTTCCACTATTTGAGACTATTCCAAACTTAGCTATTTCGTTATTCTGTTCTTCAATCGACATTCCATTAACTTTAGCTGTTATTTCATTAGCTAATGGAGCTATCTTTTTAGCTTCTTTCCTGAGTTCTGGCTCATTACTCATTATGGCTCCAATAACTGCCCCAGGATTTGCATTTCCTTTATGTTTAACTGCATTCAAAAGCACATATTTGTAAATCGTTTTTTCTAACTCATCCATGTTATCGTAGACCTTAAAGTCATTTTTGACATACTTTTCATAGTTTTTGTATTAAGTGTGTTAGGTTATTATTTTCATAAAAAATTAAAGAATTAAATAAAATTAAGTTTTGAGAGTGTCCCATAATTAAGTTTTGCATGAACAAATTTGTAAAAATCACCAAGATTTTCTTTTTTTGTTTAATTTATCTTAATAATTTCTTCAAATGTTTGTAGATTTGTTTAGTGAAAAAGTAATTATGGGACACTCTCGTTTTATAATTTTTTGTTGGACTAACATAATAAATTTTTACATTATTTATTTTAAGATTTGTTTTTTGGCGTATTTTTTTACTAGTTTCTTATTAATGTGTTTTTTATTTACTATCTAAAAAGATTTATATCTGATGTAGTGTAAATCCACATAAGAGGTACAAGTCATGGAAATAAGTTATATACTAAACAATTATAAATTTGAAACATTAACAGACAAACACATGTTAAATGACTTCAAATGTGGATCATAAGATTTAAACGATTTCTTAATAAACGATGCATTAACACAACAAAAAGAAAATCTAAACATAACACAACTAATTTTATGCAACGATCAAATAATTGGGTTTTTCTCATTATTAACAGATAAAATGAGAATAGATCATATTGATGACGACACACAAAAATCAATTAAAAATCAACTACCCGAAATTAAAGAAATACCTTCAATAAAAATAGGCAGATTCGCAATCTGCGAAGAATACTCCAAACAAGGAATAGGTTCTAACGTGATGGGACAACTTATTCTAGAGATACTATCATTATCACAAAAAGTAGGTTTAAGATTTATAATAGTGGAAGCCTATGCAGTAGCCTATCATTTCTACATAAAAAACAATTTCATTAGTTTAAAAAAAGACAGTGCAAATTTAAAAAAATTAAATAAAAATATAGAAAAGGATCCTGAGCGTACATTCACACTTTATCAAGATATTAACAAATTAAGATAAAAAGCGTACTCTTCTTTGAGAACCCAATTTATTAAGCTTCCTCTTAAACTCCCTATCTTTCTCACTAGGAGGTTTTTTCATCCGTTTCAAAAACTCACGAGCATCTTCACCTTTTAAAGTAGGTGTTGTTCCTATTGGTTTTGCCATATTTTCTCCTCCAATTTATATTCACTAATATTAATATTGTTTTTTACTATATATAATTGTTTACAAAAAACAATGAAAAAAAATAGAGGTAGACCCCTAGATAGATCTACCTCAAAAAAATTTTATATAGTCCTGAAAGAAAAGATTCTAATCAATGGTTTATTGGAATATTAATCTATTTCATAAATATAAGTTGTTATTATCTTTAATTTCTAAAATAATCTTTAATAATTTTATTATTAAAAAAATATATATTGTAATTATTTAGATTGAGAAATAAATGAATATAAAAGTTTTTAAAAAATATCATTACTTATAAACTTTATTTTCATGACTATATTTTAATATGTCTATAAATTAGTATTATGGGCAGTGTCAAATATTTTACTGATTTGAAATTTTTTTTGTATTACTGATTTTGATTTTTGTATGATTCGTTTTTTTATTTGGCTAAATTTAAATTGGAGTGTTTTTTGTTCTTTATTTTTTTGAATTTTTCAGTATTACTTTTTGCCTATTTTTTATATGTATATGTTTTTCATTGAATTTTCATTGATTTTTAACTTCTTTTAAGGGATTGTTTTAATTTATAGGTTGTTGATTTTTAGTATTTTAAGGTGGTGTGTTTTTATTATTCTTTGTTTTAATGTTTATAATCAAAATATTTGTATAATTGTTTATTATATATTATTTATCATGTTAAATAAAGATATTATTTGTGCTGTATCTGTTTTAGATGATTATCAGCGAACTTTGGATGTTGTTGCTGATAAAATTAGTTTTATGTCGAATAAATTTCGTAAATGGCTTGAAAATTGTTTAAATAATGTTAGTAATATTAAATTAAAGTTAAAAAGGAATTTTGAGTATTTACAAGAGAAAATACCGATTTGTCCATTTTGTGGGTCTAAAAATGTTGTTGAAAATGGTAGTAGGGGTCGTTTGATTATTTTCAAGCTCATGGTGAGGAGTATTTTAAGGATACAAGGATATTTTTGTAAATATGAACATTTAACAGGAGAAACACAGTTTTTTGAGTCTAATATTAGTGATATAGTTCAAGATAACTCTAATTATTCTTATGAATTTATTAACACTGTTAAAGACCATAATGCTCCAATATATATGCCCTTAAGAGTCATTGCTGATTTTTTAAATAAGGATGAGTATTTAAGTGTTTCACATCAAACAATTGAAAATATAATACTTTCAACTGAAAACCCCAATGAAATACCTCTTGATTCCTCAGGAAGATACACATTTGATGTTTTATGGTCAAAAGCACAAGGAGGTTGGCATTGTTTCTACTTTTGCATAACTGATGGCATAAGCAAAAAAGTCGTTTACGACGATTTATATAGTAAAGAAACAGTTGAAAACTTAGATAAGTTTTTTAAAGAAATATCTGGCTATTTACCTGAAGAAAAATACATAACTGTAGATTTAAAACCTAAATATAAAAAACTATTAGAAAAGCACGGATTTAAAAGACAATTATCCTTAAAACACGCACTTTCAGCCATAAATAACAGACTAAAAAGCATAATAAATAAATTTAAGAAAAAAGGAGGCAAAATAACCAAAATTGATAAAAAAAATCATCAAAGAAGAAAAACAAAGAATCATAAAAATGATACTAAA
>NZ_LWMW01000130.1 GCF_001639285.1 Methanobrevibacter cuticularis
ACAATAAAATATAAAAATTATAATAACAATTCAATCAAAAGAACAAATGATAAAAAAAACAGCAAAACAAAGCTATTAACCAAAATACGTAATCAACTAAAAAAAATAAAGAAACTGAACTCAAAAAGGCTTGTTATGACATATATCACCACACAAAAACATTACAATACAAAAATTCAAACATGGTTTCTACAAAGCCGATATATAATACTTTGTATAAATATATGCTTAAATTTAAATCATTGTTCACTGAACTCGTAATTATGGGTCGGCTTCAAGTCATTAAAAAAAACTGTTTGCATTAGTATATAAAATTATGGGAAAATAAGAATTTTGGTCACGATTCAAAATAAGAAAAAATAATTTAAAATTAAAAAGGATATAATGTCCATTTTAATGTTAAAATAGCTAAAATGGAATTATTTAAGTAATTATGCTTCAACTACATTAGGGTTAGCTATATAATCATATAGCAATGCAGCTATTATCCCACCTACAATTGGTGCAATTAGGAAAATTGTATAATTACTCCATAATAAATTACTAGGATTTCCAACTAAAAAACTTATTAAGTATGGGCTTAAACCTCTTGCAGGATTAATACATCCACCAGTAAGAGGACCTAAGAAAGTTAAAGCTATACCAATAGTTAAACCAATTGAGAGACCAGCAACACCAGGATCTGCTTTTTTATCAATAGCTACACCCATTACAACAAGTACCAAAAAGAAAGTACCTATAAGTTCTGCAAAAAATGCTTGCCAATAGCTAATACCTGTTGAAGGAGCATTTGCCCCCAGAGAACCTATACCTGCTCCAATGTCAACTCCAAAGATCACAAGAACGCATAAACTAGCTATTATAGCTCCAATAAACTGAGCTATTATATATCCACATGAATCTTTCAATGACAAATTCTTGGTTACAAGTAGTCCTATTGTAACTGCAGGATTTATATTTGCCCCAGAAACTTTAGCAAATACATATATAACAGCTATTGCTGTTATTCCAAATCCCAAACTAACTGCCAACCACTCTGAAAATCCGCCTAAAGCACCAATAGAACCAGTAGGTATGTATTGATGTACCAACCAGGCTGCACCAACTGCAGATCCTGTACCAAAGAATACTAATAAAAATGTTCCAACAAGTTCTGCAAGCATTTTTTTACTTAAATTAAACTCCATGAAAATACTCCCTATTAATTTAAAAATAAGACAACAATTATCTAAAATATAAATATAAACAATTATCTAAAATATAAATATAAACAATTATCTAAAATATAAATATAAACAATTATCTAAATATAAGATATATCTAATGTTTTATTTTTATTATTTAAAATATACAAAATTTTTATCTCAGTAAGTTATTAATAATCTAGTATATAATAACAATTTAAACATGATAATAATTATCTTCTATTATATATATAATTATTGTTCGAATATTATATAGGTGTATCATTATATGGATTTAAAAAAATAATAAATAACTTCATATGAAAAATATGAAAATAAAGAAAAATTTAGTTAATGTTAACAACCAAATTAATTTTTATTTACTATTCTCTAAATGGTTGAGGTAGTTCACAAACATCCGTTCCTTTAGCTAGATATGCATAAAGAAGAGCTGCTGTGATTGCACCTAAAATCGGTCCAATTAAATATATTGGATAATATATCCAAAAATTAGTTCCCCCTGCAAGTAAATCTAATAAATAAGGACCAAATGTCCTTGCAGGATTTATTGATGCTCCTGTAAATGGACCAAGAACTGCAATAACTGATACTACAGTGAAACCAATAGATATTCCTGCAAATCCAGGATCTGCTTTTTTATCAACAGCTACTCCCATTATCACAAACATTAAGAAAAATGTTCCTATAAATTCTGCAAACATTGCTTGGAAATAGCCAACTCCTAAACCTGGAGCTGTTGCACCAAGCCCCCCAATAGATACAGAAAGATTTCCTAATGTGATAAATAACGCTGAACTAGCTAATATGGCCCCTATAACTTGAGCTATTATATAATAGCAAGTATCTCTTCCAGAGATATTTTTTGTTACAAACAACCCAATTGAGACTGCTGGATTTAAATGAGCTCCAGAAATTTTACCTAACATATAAATACAAGCTGCGACTGTTAAACCAAATACTAAGGCAATAGCTATCCAATCACCCATACCACCCAATACACCTATTCCTACATCATTTGGATCTATGCTATTTGTAAGCATTAAAGTTATAACTGCTGATCCAGTACCAAAGAATACCAACATGAACGTTCCAATAATCTCAGCTAAAGCTTTTTTTCGTATTGAACAAACCATACAATCATTCCTGCACTAAATTAAATAATTATATTATTTTTATATAAGTATCCCCACTAACAAATTATATAGAAGTATCTCTACTGACAGTTTACAATACTTATCTCCAATGAATAGCTATATTGCTTCTTTCCATTGACAATAGCTATGTCTGAAATCAACAAGAGCGGCAGATGCGCAATTTTTGCAAGCTCTTACTGGAGATGCAGGAATTTCTTTATGAAGAGCTGTAATATTTGTCATCATAGTGGCTGTTATAGGTTCACTTGTAAGTAAGCAAGGATAATCAGCAAGTCTCATTAAGGAGGAGAATCTTACAGAAATTGCACAAGCAGGATAAGTATATCTTTGAGGATTCATGACCACCTGATGGTTTCTGATTGGATCTAGATCAACTTCAAATCCATTAGCAGTTGGTTTTAATTTTTCTGCTTCACTACTTCTCATCCTTCTTGCCTTATCTAAGTATCCCCATCCTCTATAAATCATGTCCATAAAGTCACAGTTGTGTAATTCTGCTGCAGCACCTCTAGTTGGAAATTGTTGTACAAAGTTATGAAATCTTTTAGTTAATAAATCCACAATCATTATAGCATTCATACCATCCAATTCAAGAATATATTCTACTGCAGAAGCAGAAGAACCAGTAGCTAAAGATAAAACATCGTATTCTGATTTAAAATTTCCTAAATTGTCATTTAATGCTTTATCAATCACTTCTGTTGTTGCTTCAATTATTCCCATAATCATATCATCTTTACACATGTTATAGGTTGATTGAGATATGTGATGAGAAATATCCCCAACACAATAGGCAGGAATTGTAAGAATATTACCATAATGTACATTATCCTCTACAGCAGCAATCGTTGTGTCCCTCATTTTATTTTTATATATATCCATATATTTTCTTACATCAAATGAAATTTGCCCAGCATCATCCATAAGTTCTGCTTGAGCTTTAACAGGTGTTTCATATATTTTTTTAATTATAGATATCTCTTTTTTAACTGCTTCAGTAGCAGTATCTCCAAATTCTAAGCTATTTGCAAATATTTCCCCAAGTCCATAAGAAGTATTCATTGCCCATGATTTAGCAGCTAAAATAGCTTGTTTATGATTTTCAGGAATTTTGGTTTCAAGTAAAATTTGATTTACTACATTACTTGTACTCCCAGGGATAAGTGCAAAATCAACTACACAAGTAGGGCCATAGAATCCACCATATCTTCTAATAACCTCTTTTCCAATTAATGCTTCACAATCATCAATTGTATCTATGAATTTTTTTAAACTATTATGGAATGATTCATCTTCTTCACAAAGTATTTCAAGAATCGCAGGTGTTTGATAATGCTCAACAAACGGATCATCTTCAGGTCTTACTGTATCAGTTAAGCCAGATAAAGCGTTAAAATGAGTATTAACTGAGCTTACATGTAAATCTATAACAGATTGGGCTTGACCCTCAATAGCTATCATTTTATTAGCTACATCCACATAAGACTTTGTGTCCTTTAATTTAAATTCTTTTCCCCTATTTTTTTTAACAGTCTCAACATCAGCTCTCTGTGCAGCCATTGATTCATCAACCATTTTTTTATATATTTCAGACATATTGTCACCTCATATATAGCTAGTTTTAATAAAAACTCAATTAGTCACATCTATTATATAATATTTTTTCAGCTATTATAACATATTATGTATTTATAAGAATATATAATTTTCTTTTTATGTATTATAGAAATAATACAATGTTATTAATATGTATTATATAAAAATAGTATTATCATTAACATTATTATGCCTATATGATTACTAAGTTAAAATTCTAATATTATTACTTCATTTTAAAATCATTTGAAAAATACAACATTAAAATATCAACTAAATGTTTTAAGTATTTGATAAATATATTTCCTATAATTAACATGACCCTTTTGGCTGGGAAATGATTATTTCTAATTTTTTGTATTTTTCTTTATTAAAATCATTAGTTTTGCATATAAGTTCATATATATTAGTTATATAGATTAATTGAATTTTTTTGTGAAGTTTTAATGTTTTTACATAAAGATAAAATTGATCAGATTTTTTTAATTCCTACTAATTTGTTAGACTTGATTCCTGAGGAGTATACTCATTTTTTTGTGAAAAACTTGATGAATCAAATTGATTTTGATGATATTCATTCTAAATTCGTTGAAACTGTAGGTATACGTGCTTATTCTAAGCGTATATCAACCAGATTAGTCAGTATGACTTCTAATTGATCATATTCATTCTTCCAGTAAAATTGCTAAATTAGTTGAGAAAAACTTGGTTTATATATAAACAGATAAAATGATAAACCTAGCTATCATACCATTATTAATTTTAAGAATGAATATGCATCATTAATTGAAAAATTTTTACTTTTAACCATTGGTGTTTCAAGAGAAGCTGAAATGGTTAAATTAAATGCTTTAGCTATTGATGGCACCACAATTACAAAAAAGAATACACACATTCATCAACAACCCCAAAAAACACTAAATAAGCAAATCCCAACACTAAACAAAAAATAAGAAAAAATTCATAACAAACACAAAAATTTATTTCCCAACCAATCGATGAATCACTAATTGAAAAAGAACAAATAATATCAAGATTAGTGATTTCAGAGGTTATAACCTTTTTAAACATAAAATTAAAAGCAAGTAATGAAGTAATAGAAAGAGCATATCACCAAATACACAATTACTATGAAATCATAGAAGATCATTATTTTTATGATAAATGACTTGAAAAAATTCTTAAATATAATAATAAAGAGTTATCATTACCTGATTGTATTTATATAGCAGTCATGAAAGAATTAAGAATAAAAAAATAGTTACTTTTGACAAACACTTTAATAATAAAGAAATTGAAATAACAGAGCATTGAAAATTATTTATTTATTCTTGCATCAAAGCTTGTTATAACATCATGTACATTTAATGTAATATTAAATAATCTAAAATAATTTCCCTAATTTTAATAAAGCTTTTGGAGAAACCTTTATCAATTTTTTAATCAGTTCTGTGGTACTAATTTCTTCAAATTCAACATTTTGGAAGGCATCAGCTATTGAATCAAGTTCACTATCAGATAAAGAAGAAAGGTAATCTTTAACTTTTAGATATTTATTCAGTTTTGATCCTAATTCTTCTTGACATTTTTTATCATAAGCAGATAATCTTTTTGCAGAATAATCTTTTTCAGTTATAGCTTCAGCAGCTACTTTACCTGCAAACATTCCACATGTCATTCCACTGATTATTCCTCCACCAGTTAAGGGATTTACTTGTCCTGCTGCATCTCCAACCACAAGAACATTATCATCAGACATCTGTTTAATCATTCCACCAACAGGATCTCCACCGATATTAAGTTCCACAGCTTTTGCATTTTTAGTTGCTGGGCAATTATCTACAAAGTCAAGTAAATATTGATAAGCAGTTTTATCTGTTTCAGTAGCTATTACAGCTAAACCTACATTGGCAATATCATTACCTTTAGGGAAAATCCATGCATAACCACCAGGAGCAAGGCTACCAAAATAAAATTCTAAAACATCAGGATCTTCCATCTCAACATTACACATTTCAAATTGAACACCAGATTCCATATTTTTAGCTTTAGTTCCTGTTTTAATACCTGCCCATCGGCCTACATGAGATTCTGGACCATCTGCAGCTATTATAATTTTAGCTTTTATTTCAAATAGCTCTCCCATGGTTTCACAAGTAACAACATAGCCACTACCTTCTTTTCGCATACCTTTAGCCAATGTTTTGATTTTTATGTCTGCTCCTGCCCTTCCAGCATCCATAGCCATGAACTTATCAAAAACTTTTCTCTCTAAAATGTAACCTGCCTCAGGAAGTTTTATTTCATCATTTAACCAGACATCGGTTCCATTTGGTGCAACTAACCTAATCCCATCTATTTCCTTAACTGCCCATCGTGGATCTGGTTCAATTCCCAATAATTTTAATCCTTCTTTAGAAACTCCTTCAGCACATCTTTTTGGTGCACCAATCTCTGATTTTTTTTCTACTAATATTACTTTTGCTCCACCTAATGCTGCATGTTTTGCAGCTGTTGAGCCAGCAGGTCCAGCACCTATTACTAACACATCAGTTTCAATCATAACAATCAACCCTATCTTATTATCCATAATCATTACTCATCCCAATGGGACTTAAACAAGTAATACTTAAGATATTAATTTTCTACAAATAGTAAATTTATAGTTATCAATTTTATATAAAGACTAAATTTCTAACTATTAATTCTTATTATAAACTTATTATAAATATTAATTTCTAATATAAAGACTAAATTTCTAAGTATTAATTCTTATTATAAATATTAATTTCTAATTTAGTAAAACTCTAAAGTTATTAATTCTTAATTTTAATTCTTTTCTAGTGCATCTATAGGACAACATTTAACACAAATTTCACATTCTTTACATTGTTCATCATCAAAAACCAAAACTGTTTCCTTTACCTCAATTAAGTTTCTTGGACATACCCCAGCACACTCACCACAGTACATACACCACTCTTTAACAATCATAAAATAATCTCCTGATAAAACTTAAAGTTTGAATAAATAAAATCATTTAAGATTTAATATAATTTAATATTAACTCAATGAATTATTCATATCACAATAAAATATATTTAATAATAATTCAATGAATTATTTATATCATAATAAGTTAGTTTTTTCTTATATTTAAACCTTAGCTACATATAATATAGATTCAAGATTTAAAGAAGTTAACTATAATATTATTGGAAAAATCATTATTATATAGTTAGTAATTAATTTTAAATATATTACAACTGTAATTTGTTTATAACTATAATTTCTTAGGGGGTTTTGATAGTTAGTTTTTTATGAGTTTCTAATTAAAATATTATTTAGATATTTTTTATATAAACATTGAAATCATATGGATTTTACTGATATGAACTCTGAATTCTTAGAAAAAGGGATCTAATCATGATTATATTAAAAAAAGATAAAAAATTAAGGTAAATTCCATGAAACAATTTTTACTTGTTAAAAATCGAAATAATAATAATAATAATAAATAGTATAAATATATAATTACAGCATATTAGGCACTCTTAAAGAACTAGGCAAAGGCTTAATTTTAGCTGGTGTTCCAATAGCTAAATAATATGGAGGTACAGTCCTAGTAACAACAGCTCCTGCAGCTACAATAGCTCCTTCCCCAATTTCAATATTTGACAAAAATGTTGTGTTAGCCCCAATAGATGCTCCTTTTCTTATTTGAGGACCTTTTAAATCATATTCTACCCTGACAGGATATCTATCATTAGTGAAGCAAGCACAAGGACCTATGAAAACATTGCTCTCTATAATACTATTTTTTGGAATATAAACATTAGATTGGATACTTGTTCCATCACCAATGGTACACTCTCCTTCAACAACAGTATTAGTACCAATTAAAACATCATCTCCAATTTTAGTCTGTTCTCTAATAACTACATTATGACCTGTTTTGAAATTGTCTCCAATTACAACATCGTTATAAATCACAGTGTTTGAACGAAGCAAAAGATTTTTACCGATAATTGGTGGCTGACTAAATCTTTTATAATTAACTCCCAACTTAATATTATCATTAGCTAATTCAGAAGTTCCTTCATCAGAATCATCCTTAAATAGTCCTAAAAAGCCAGCCATTTTATCATCCACAAATTTCCTATAAATACAATAACAACAGAAATTATAATTTATTATAAACATGATATTAATTAATTTAATCATAATTTATTATACACTTAACATTAATATCCTTCTAAACATAATTTACTATAAACTTAACATTAATATCCTTCTAAACATAAATTATTCTATAGTTAATATTAATATTCTCCTAATTATAATTTATTCTATAGTTAATATTAATATTCTCCTAATTATAATTTATTCTATAGTTAATATTAATATTCTCCTAATTATAATTTATTATAAATAACTATGATTAATTAAGTATATATAATTATTATTTGATATAAAAATATCTTTTCATTTTCATCTTTAGAAATCATTTATAAAAAAATATCCTTATTGAAGACAATATATAATTAAATTATATAATCTCAAAATCGATGGTGAAATTTTGAATTTTAATAAACAAACAATTAAGACACATATCAAGAAAATCAGGAAAGAAATAGGTCATGAAGATTCTGATATTAATATAATAGAGTTAAAATTTAAAGAAGACAAAAAAGAATTATGGATCATAGTTCCAGATCGTCCTGACAAATCAGCTATTATCGGAAAAGGAGGATGGGTTGTTGGAAGACTAAAAGAAGAGCTTGAAATAAATAAAATCCATGTAGAAAGCTATTCCGACTATATTTTAAAGAAATATCAAATGGAACTATCTTTAAATGCGATTGATTCATTTATTTCAAAAAATCCTCAAAATAAAAATCCCTTAAACAATTTAAAAAAGCTTTTAGAATTAAGAATCAACGATATTTATGAATTTGATTTTAATAGCTATTTTAAAACAATAGATGATAACCACGAGAAAAAACAAATAGAAAAAAATCATCAAGCTATTGTAGCAATATCTGGAGGTGTAGATAGTAGTTTCTCATTGATTCTAGCTAAATATTTAGGTTTTAATCCAATAGCTATTACAGTTGACCCTGGAACCATTATACTCCCTAATCAATTTAGAATTAACATAGATAACCTATGCAAAAAATTAAAGGTTAAACATGAATATCTAAAAGCAGACTCTAAAGAAGTCATAGAAAATGCATTAGCTGGGAGATTTCATCCCTGTGGGCGATGTTCTAACATAATCGAAGAAACTTTATTTAAATATGCAATAAAACACAATATAAATATTGTCATATTCGGAGATATGCTATCAACAGGATCTCAATGCATAACAAAACACAAAGCTGATTGTACTGAGCTTAATAATAATTATAAGAGCAAAAATGAATACAATACACTCAACAGCTACCAAAATCATGAACTTTCTGAACTATACAGATTGAATTTACCAGCTACTCTTTCCATAGGAAAAGAAGAGATAAAAAACACGACTAAATATTTTAATATTAAATCAATACCTGGTTTTGGTTGTCCACTACTTTTTGAAGTTCATAAAAAATATCCCCACATGAAAAAATTTTCAATACAACGAATTTTAAGAGAAACACGATCAGGAGCATTAGAACCAGGACAAGCATTAGATTTAATTTGGAGTTTCTATAAAAAAAGCTAGAAATGAAAAATAAAAAGGGAAAAAACTAGAAAAAATAAAAATATCTTAAAAAACTGGAAAAATTAAAGAGGAAAAACTAGAAAAATTTAAAAAGATGAAAAATAAAAGAATAATTAATAATAATCCAAATAGAATTAGAAAAATAGTTAAAAAGTGATTAAAATGAAAATATGCCCTAGATGTGGCTCAACTAATGTTGATTGGATAATTCCTCAAAACTGGTCTTTATGGGTATGTAAAACTTGTGGTTATACTGGCCCTATCATTGAAGGAAATAAGAGAATAGCTGAAGAGATAAAAAATGACTACGAAATAACACTAAAAAAAGAAAAGAGAAAAAATAAATTAAAAAAAGAAAATGAAAAAGAAAATTATGAAAATAAAGATAATAATGATATGGAAGAAGATTTAACTGATGAAGAAATTGATAGAAGATTAAAAAATCTAGATATTTAAACTATTAACAACAGAATAAATTTATGATTATGTAAAGATTTCTTACTTTTTTTTACTTCTCAAAACTCACATTTCCAAAGATTTCTTACTGAATTCTTCTTTTAAAAAAGATTTCATGTTATTACAAGCTAATTGAACCATTTCAGGAGAAGGGCCTCCCGGAATTTTTCTCATTTTAACATTTTCTAATGGATCTAGTGCTTTTTTTATTAAATCATTGTCTAATTCCAATTTATCGTAATTTAAAGAAGTAACAACATTATCTACAAAATGAGAATCAATATCTTCAGTAGCAATATTCTCTTCAATAGCTATATTAACTATTCTACCAACAATTTTATGAGCTTGTCTAAATGGAATCTTCTTTTCTCTAACCATAATATCTGCCAAATCAGTTGCAGTTGAAAAATTAGCTCCAGATAGCTCTAAACATCTATCTTTATTAACAGTTATTGATAAAGTCATCTCAGTTACAATTTTTAAAATATCTTTAGTTACTTTAACAGAGTTCCAAAGATGAGGAGTTAGTTCTTGTAAATCTCGGTTATAAGTATAAGGAATAGCCTTTAAAATACTAATTATTGTGACAAGTTCTCCAGTGACCACAGTAGATTTAGCCCTAGCTATTTCAGCTACATCAGGATTCTTTTTTTGAGGCATTATAGAAGAAGTTGATGAGAATTCATCAGATATATTAATTATCCCAAATTCATAGGTACTCCAAAGCACCAATTCTTCGCATATCTTTGATAAAGTTGTATTTAATGTAGTTAAATCAAAAACAGTTTCACTTATAAAATCTCTTGCTGATACACCATCCATTGAGTTTTCCATGTAACTATCAAAACCTAAAAGTTTGGTGGTTAGCTCCCTATTTATAGGAAAACTTGTGGTGGTCATGGCAGCTGAACCTAATGGATTTTGATTAACCCGTTTATAAGTATCAGCTAGTCTTTCATAATCTCGTTTCAATGATTGAGCATAAGCCATTAAATTATGAGCTATTGTAATAGGTTGAGCATGTTGAAGATGAGTATAGCCAATTGTAACAGTTTCTTTATGTTCTTCAGCTAACTCCACCAACCCTTTTATAAATTCCAAAATAGCTATTTGAATTTCTATAATTTTTTCCCTGAGTGTTAATCTTAAATCAGTAGCTACCTGATCATTTCTTGACTTAGCTGTGTGCATAAAACCCGCTACCCTACCTCCAACTAATTCAGTAACATAATTTTCAATTGCCATGTGAATATCCTCAACCGAATGATCAAAATTAAGGACAGCATAACCTTCATCTTTAAGTTTAAGTAAAGCTTCTAATATTTTATCCGCTATTTTTTCATCTATGATTTTTTCTTCCTTCAACATCAAGACATGAGCAAAATTACATTTAACATCTGCATCAAAAATATACTTATCAAATTCAAGAGATGAAGCAAATTCAGCAGCATCTTCCGTCATTTTCTTATTTAACCTTCCACTTCGTAAATTCAAAAAAATACACCCTATCAATTGATTATCCATGAAAATTATTAAAAAATATGAATTGTCTTTTAATAATTACCTTAATTAACACTTGATTTTATTATTTTTTAATAGTTATATTGCTGGACATTTGATTTAAAAATAATATTAAATTTTTAATCAAAAATTATTTTATTTATAAAAATAATGATTAACATGAATATTTAAAAATATTATAATTTTGAGAAGTTTTATCCAATAATATATAACAAATTTTTCATTTTTATAAGATTAAAAATCTTTGATTTTTTAATAGTTATAAAAAATTTAATTAATCTGAAATTTAATTAAAGATATTTAATATTTAGATTATCTAATTATTTATATGATTATTTTAATTTATTTACTTATATAATTTTATTATTAAAAATAAGATTATGAAAATAACATTAATAATAATATAACTAAATTATATATACTTCTTTAATTTTCAACCTTAATCTTAAATCCCTAAACCCTATCTACTCAAAAAAGTAATTTAACATATCTCCAGATTTAAAGAAAATGTAAAAGTAAGTATCAATTAATAATTTATGAAAAGATAAAAGTGTAAAAAAGTATGTATTAAAATTTCAAAAACATAGATTTTATGGTTCAATAGAGGATTTAGAGTTTCTCTATTTTTTCTATAGAGAGTTTTGTGAATTTACTTATTTCTTTTAGTGGAACATTTGCCTTTTTCATATTCTGTGCAACCTCAATTTTTCCATTTTCAATTCCTACCTTTCTCCCTTTTTCTAATCCTTTCTCCATTCCCACCTTTCTTCCTTTTTCTAATCCTTTCTCCATTCCCACCTTTCTCCCTATTTCTATTCCTTTTTGTGTTGATGTGTATTTTAGGGTTATTTCGTCGTAGTGTGCCATTTCTCGCATTTCATACATTCTGTAGTCTTCATCATTCATGGATATGAGGTCTAGTTTTTTTTGTGCTTTTTCTATGGTTTTGTTCATTTTT
>NZ_LWMW01000131.1 GCF_001639285.1 Methanobrevibacter cuticularis
GATAATGAAATTTCCATCAATTCTACTGCTTCATCAACGCTTTTTCCATTGTACAAAAATCGAATAAAAATCAACTTTTTTAAAACATCAGCTTCTTGCTGATGCCTACTAATAATTTTATTCAAACAACTTTTCTTAACACACATTTTAACTCTTTTTTGTATTTTATTTACCATAAAAATAATTTACTTCACATTACTTTTAAACTTTTCGATTTAAACTATATATTCTCTATCTATTATTTGTCTATTATTTTTATTTTAAAAATAGCGTAAATAAATATATGAGAAAATATATGGGTAAATATGTGGGAAAATGAAAAATATGGGGATTTATAGGAATTTGAATATGTATATGGTTATAATGATTATGAATAATATCCATCTCTCATAGCATATTTTATATTACGAGTATTCCTATATAAGAATTTTTAGACATGTTATAAACTCCACCATTAGATGTTTACTAACACTAGTTTCTATTTCCATAGATATTAAAAGAATAAATAACCCCATTCATAGTTTAATCATTCTCTTTCATTTAGATGTGTTACTTTAACGATATATGGTTTACTGGGAACCCATTTATCACCATCTTTAACTGGGCCATAAACAAGACATTCTCCTTTTAATAAACTGGAAATTTTACTTCCCCATATTTTCCTTTCAGAAAGATCATTGAATAATAGTTTAGACACTCTATCAGATTCACTACCTTCTAGATTGAAGAATATTTTCTCACTAGGAATATTTAAAAGACTGATTACATCACTATTTAACCCATTGACATTTTGTGTTGCAAACCATCCAGAATACCCAAATTTCCTACCTTCTTTTATAATTTTAGTGGTTGGAGAGTTTGAATTAAAATTCAAATTTTGACATTCATCTAAAACTATTATGAATGGCTTATTTTTGCTACCGTTTTGCTTTTTATGAATCCATAAATCCCATAATATTACCTCTACTACTATTTTTTGTATAATATCATGATAATTCGATAATTGGATTATGCTTATTTGTCCAGGTTTTTCCAAATCAGTCCAATCAAATCCTTGTTGGATACCAAATGGGTTTTTATTAATAAATAATCTTAGTTGAGACAATGCAGATAATGAGTGAGAATCATTTGCCAAAGATAATTCTTCCCCCAAATCTTTCAAGCACATCAAATTCTTTTTCTTTTTTAAACCTTCTAAAATTGCTAGATATACTGCATCTTTTTGTCTAGCTCCTAAGTTATAAGTATTATTTATCATAGAACTAAATCTTTCAGCAATATCATCATTATCTTCAAATTCTCCATCCTCAAAAAAATGAGTTCTAAATGGATTGATTGGAAACTTATCTTTTACCACATCATATTCAATAATTTTATCTTGCAATTCATTCATAAAATCTGATTCTAAATGTTTTAAATCAAATGCATGATTATAATCTATAATTATGGTGGGAATATCTTGTTTTGATAATTCTTTAATTAAAGATTGTATTAGATAAGTTTTTCCCTGACCAGAACCTCCTTGAATAAATAAATGTCTATTTCCTAAATTTGAATTTCCAAATTCCCAATGAATTTTTCTCAAAGATCTTTTTTCAGTACCTATAAAACATCTTAAAGAATTCAAATCTTTGTCTAAATTAAATTTATTCTCATTATCTACTAAAATCCTTTTGTCTAATATTGGACCATTATTTTCATAAATACTAGAGTTAAATTCATTTGACTCATAATTAAGGTTATTATTATCATTATAGCTATCTCTATCACTATCAATATTAACATTACTGCCACTATTTTGCTGAATACCAACAAATGAACCATTTTTAAACATTAAAGATTCTCCATCTTCAAATTTAGACACTTTATCATTATCAATCATATCACATGAATTCAATGTTTCTGAATTATGAACTTCTTCTTCAACTTTCAAAACTGGAATATTATAATCATTATCTGAGGTTTCAATAATTGTTTCATCTAGTTCATTCTTCAAATCATCACTATAGATTAAATTATCAATAGCACTGACATCGTCATGCATTGTTTTCCAGTCATTAGTACTATGAATCACATTATCACTAAAGTTGATATTTTCTTGAATTTGGATCTCATGATTACTTAATAAAAACTCATTAGAAATATTTATTTTTTTGTTTCCTATTTCATCATATATCTCAGAAATAGATTTTCCAATTCCATTATATGCATCATTTTCATTTAATTCAATGAATAATGTTTCATTATCTAAATAAACTCTTTTTTCGTGCGTATTTCTCTTAAATGAGATTATTGCACATTTTCCAATAAATTCATCTAATTTATCACTAATAATATAATCATCATTTAAAAGCTTAGATTTAAAATGGTTTATTTTTTCAACATTCTTTTCATCCCAAAAGTTATTTATAGTAAATTTTTCCTTACTTGTAAAAAAAAGTTGGATAAAAAAATTCCGATAAAATTTTTTATTAAAACTATCGTCGGATTGATTTAAAATTTCGTTTAAAACATCAGAAGGAGTCTTTATATCTGCAGATTTAGTTTTTTTAGGGCTATATTCCTTCATAACTTCAATAGGATAATAATAAATATTAATTGGATTATTTAAATTAATTCCAATGAATAGTAAGCTATCAGAAATATCACCAATTAAAGAATCTTTCAATGGAGACGAAAATGAATTTTTAGGAAGGTTGACAGTATTTGCAATTCGAACAATCTCCTGTAAGGATATAGGTATCCAGATAATATCTTCATGATTCAAAATTGAAATTCCATATTTAATTGCAGAAATAATAGATAATTGATGTTCAATGTTGATATTATTAGTATTATTTAGCAATTTCAATAGCCATTCACCGTTTATACTATTAAACATTTTTATTACAGATTCTATTTTGTAGGGATCAATGTCGTTTTGGTTTGAATGTAAAAAATCAGTTATCAGTTTAATATATTGTTCTGATTTTTTTGTTACAGTTATTGAATCATAACTATCAGATGAAGAGTATTGGTCACTATAATGAATAACAATTGATCCAGAAGTATTATCTTGGAAATAATCTAATCCAAAATTTGGATTAATAAATGTGACCCAATTAGAGCTCTCATATAAGTTATTGATGAGGTTTTCATCTAAATCTGTACATTCTTTTGCAATAGCATTCTTTTTTTGATAAGAATCTCTACCGTTATTTCTGTTATTAGATGCCAACTCATTTAAATTTATTACAGTTTTAGTCAAAATATTATCAAAATTTTCAATATTTTTCACTCCAAAACCTTCAATAATTCCTGAAAAAGTTTTAGTAAATGTAGTTGAAGATAAAATCCCATTTAAGGATAATCCAGATTCCAAATCGTCCATACTGAATACAAATGGAGAAGATTCACTATTATAATTATAAAATGAAATGTGAGCATATTCAAAATTTAACTTAGAAGATAATTTATTTTTATAAAAAATAATTTTGTCTTGGATTTCCTTTAAAATATCATCAGCATCGAAATTTGTACTATTTTTAATGTTGAAATTGAATTTTTCTTTTACTTGATTAACATTTTCGCATGAAAAAAATTCATCAAAACTACTTTTATAGCTTGTATTATAAATATTAATTTGAATTTTAATGTATTTTTCATTTATTATTTCATTTCTTAAAAATTTAATAATTCCTTTAACTACCTCTTCATCATTTTCTAAATTTACAAAGTTTAAAATTAATGGAGATGTTTTATTTGTTCTGAAAAGAAATTTAAAGTGAGAAATAAAATGCCTAATTTTTTCTTCAATAACATTAGCTAAAAAAGTATTTGTAGAACCAATAGCAATTTCCTTAATTTTTTCATAAATTAACCATTCATGAGCATCGTTTTGAAAACTAGGTCCATATAACTCATCATCATGACCATATATAAATGGAATCAGATTATTTGATCTCAATCGCTTGATAATATTAGATTCAATTTCTTCATTTCTACATTGTCTATCTATTTCTAGCTGAAAAGCCATATTTATTGGAGATAAGCTTGAAAGTAAAATTTTGTCTCTATTTTTAAAAGATCCTATTTTGAGTAGATTCAATTTTTTCGGATCATTAGATAAAATACTTTTTTCTTCGATATTTTCAATCTCTTTATTAAAAATTGCTAAAAACTTTTCATAAAGGTTTTTTAAATTATTATCTAAAAATGTTAAACTAGGAATATTATTAATTCCAATATAATAGTTAAAAATTTCATTGTATGCATTAGCTAACTCTTCACTTAAAACTATATCTACTTTCTGAACATTATCATCTTTAATTTCTCCATAGAAAATTTTTTTACTTATTATTTGCTTTTCAAAACATAAATATCTCTTAAAAGCATCTTTCAAAATAAAAAAATCCGTCCCAAGTGAAGCAGTTGTATCATTGAAAATTATATTTTCTTGTTTTTCTCTTTTTAACTTCCATAACAAGTATGAATCAGAAGGTTGTTGGGATTTTTTTTCTTCAATAATTTCGAAATTGATTTCATCATCTGAATAAATCAAGGTAAATCTTAATTTGCCTTTTTCATCATAATTAGACTTATCTGAGATAGTAATTTTCTGTTCATTGTTTAAATAAATATGCTCGTTTTCATGTTCAATAGTAACCGATTTTTCATTTAAACCTGTGCCAAATTCAATTATATCATTATATTCGTCATTAGTTATTTTCACATGTTTTTTTTTATATGTACTTATTTCATATTTTGTTTTAATAGACTTAAATGCATTCTCACTAGAGTTTAACACTAAAATATTAAATGAATATGTAGATTTAGTTTCATTATTGTGGCTGTATTTAATTTTATGAAATGAGATTCCATTTTTACTTGTATCTAAAGATACTATAATTTTATTTTTAGATATATTGCAGAATTTTTTAGAATTTTTATCTAAAAATGTTCTATGTAACTCACTATCAAATTCAAATTTTAAAGTAATACTCTCTAAATTATTATCATTAAAAATTATAATATGTCGTTTCCTTTGGCCTGCTACAGTATGGGAAGAAGGTCTTTCCCAGTAAACTAGTCCTTCTTTAGTTTTTTTTTCATTATTTTGAAGGTAGTTTATTCTTTTATATAATTTATCTAAAGATTCCTTAGATTTTTTGATAGTATTGAAATCTGTATTGCACCATTTTTCATTCATCAGGTGTTTAACTCCCAAATTGTCAAATTTTGATTCTAGTTTGGATTTCTTATCTTCAAAATCCCTAATTCTTTTAATTTCATCAAAAAATTTATGATTTTCTTCCAATCGTTTTTTCATCTGATAAGGAGTATAGTGAGATAAGCATTCATCAGGGAATAATTCTAATCCATAATATTCATCAATATCAATAGATCCCTTATTGATAATGGCTAAAATTTCTTCATATTCCCATAAAGTTGTATTAAACTGCTCATCAGTTTTCATAGCAATGCAAAATTTTACTATTTCTCGTTCTTCTTCTTTTAAATTAGAGTTTTCAATGTCATATTCTAAATCGTTTGCAATAATTTTACTATTAAGAGGCATATCTCCCTTTTGTAAATCCTGCATTCCATCATATATACTGTCAATTGCACTATCACAGATGACAATTAAAGAAGTATTTTTCCATTCTTTATTTTGTTTTGCTATTCTATTTCTAAGAGTAACAATATAATCATTTTCAACAGTAGTATTTTTCACTACAACTAATTTTATATCACCTAATATAATTGCATATGATTCAAATGGTTCTCCGCCAAGATGTTCATATTTGAAATTTTCAGTTTTAGAACTGTCTTTTAAAATATTATAAAATTTTTCTACTTGTTCTTTTTCATCAAATTCAATATAAAATTTATCCCCACTACTAATTCCATTTTTATCTAAAAATCTAATCAATTTATCAGACAAATATTTATAAAATTGGCTTGACATATTGTGCATCTCCACTGTCGCTTTTTTTATCTATAATATTTAGTTTATTGAAAAGAGAAATTATTTCTTCTTTGGAATATTTATCAAAATAAAGCCCTCTTTTTTCAAATTCTTTAAATAAATGAGTAATCTTCATTTTTTCTCCTTTAATAGACAATTTTGTAATTAAAAGTAATATTTCTTGATTAATATTTAACATATGCCCATATTTTCCACGCCTTTTAAGAAAATATTTTTTAGCAATATTTTCTACATTTAATGCATATCTATATTTAGGTGCAGAGTTGATTCCTTTTTTTAGGATTTCAAATAATTTATTTATTAAATCTTCAATATTACATTCAAAAGTGGTGGTTTCCACATCATCAGTGATTTTTTTTAAATTTATATATGTGGATATCCACTTGTTTAAATAAAATAAGCATTGATTCTTAGATTCATCAGAAAAATCATCATATTTTTCCATTAATTCAGGAATTAAAAGTCCTCTAGTACCAAATAATAAATTTAATTGTTCAATTTGATTGACATATGTCAATAACTCTAAATTTTCATCTTTAAGAAATTTATAACCCAATTCAACTGATTTTCGGTTTTTACTCACATTTTCCCAATCTAATAAATAATAAATTTCATCAGGTTCATCTATTATCCCTGAAGAACCTTTACTCATTTTCAATGAAAGCTGGCTCACATAAAAAAAGTAATAATATGCAAAAAAAATATCAAGATTTCTTTTTAAATAATCTGTGTCTTTCATTAAAAATTCTAAATCATTATTAAAAAGTTTAGAAATAAAATTTAAAGAACTACAATATGTTGGATCAACATATTCATCATCTAATTTATCAATATTATCTAAAATAAAATTTATTAAAATGTTATCAACTTGTTCTATATTAAAAAAATCTTTAAAAAAAGTATTATTTATTAAAAAAATATCTCTTAAAAATTTAGCAATTTTCTTTTCTCCAGTTTTTTCATGCTTATTTTCATTTAATGGAAGGTACTGAAATAAATATGGGTGAATAACATTAATACTAGCATCTTTAATCAAATATTCTTTAATAATATCTTTCAACACTTTTTCATCTTCATCTATTGATTCAATTTTACTCTTTACAATAATCTCATCAATCAAATTATCTAAATCATAATCATGAAAAAAAACTTTGCCATTATAAATACGAGATAATTCACCAATCGTGCCGTTAAAACCATTTTCAAATTCAACTCTTTGTTTATGGTCAGTTGCAAATGGTAACATTAATGATTTTTTGAGTCTGTGTTCAATTTCACCATCTGCACGGGTCATTTGTTCATAGAGTTCACCATAATTTTTTTCAAACATTAAACCATCCTCTTAAAATTAAATAGATCAAAGTCATCTTTTTCAAATTTATATTGTGTATCATAACTATCAGTAATAATTAAGGAATCATTAATATGAGCATTAGATAATTTTTCAATGAATTCATCAAAAATTAAAAGCTTCTTTTTTTCGGTTACATTTGGTTGATATCCATTATTAATCTTCATAATCATATCATATAGTGGATAATCTAAATTTAAATCTAATTCAATACCATTAATAGAAAAAACAAGTGAAATATTTTTTTTAAATTTTGAACCTAAATTTTCAATAGTGTTATTATTTTTAGTTTTCGTTGGTTTTGGCTTTAACTCAATTCTTTTTGAAATAATGAAATTATTTAACTTACTCATAATTATATACTTCTCATCATATGACCCATTCCATTTATAAATTGTTTTTTTAATATTATCATATAATTCTTTATATTTTAAGATATCATTTGTATTGAAATAGTATAAGTATTCTAAATACTTCTCAAAGCTTTCATCATTAAATGTGTTTTTAAAATTTTTTCCATAAAAAATAGCAAAATTTAAAAATGTTTTAAGCAACTCCTCTTTCGATTGATTGTAATCGCTTAAACTGTTTATAATGACTCCAATTTTAGATGAATCTAAGTATTTACAAACAATATCCAATACATTAGAATTATTATTAGTATTATTTCTGGAGATATTGTTCCAATCAATCAAAACTTGGTCTAAAATTTCACTTCTAAATTTCTTAGGATCCTCTAAAGAAATCAATTCTAGAAGATCAGATCTTTCATATGGAGTAAATACTAAGTTAGGGAGCAAATCTTCTTGAAATTCCAAAACATTCTCAGAATAAAACGAGTTTATTTTAGGAGGTACAATAATCTCATAAATAAAATTTAAAATTTCTCTTGTAGATAATATTTTTTTATGTTTAACAATAATTTTAATAATAAATTGAATTAATTTTTTTTGAACTTCATCATCACTAAAGATTTCATAATTAACTAAAACTGGAGTGTTTAATTTATTTTCCTTGTCTTTCAAATAAGCAGTATAAAATGGATTTTCATCATCTTTATTGGAAATTTTTTTGAATAATTTAGAGATATAAGTAGAATTAGGATTTTCACCATTTTTTATAGGATCTAATTCAAATAAATTATAATCATTAAAATCAACAATCTTAATATATTCACTTTCAAATTTTTCATTAATTTTTTCTGAGTTAAAAACATTACTTTTTTCTAGTTCATCTTTTATGGTTGTAAATTCTTCATTTGCATACTCTGATTCAGAAAACTTACTTAATACACCTAAATTAATTGCTACAATGAGTTTAGTATTTGAAGTCTTAATATTTTTATCTTTAAAATTAATTAATACTTCAGATAAAGTATCGATTGATGTTTTATTAGGATTAGAACTTTCAGTAGCATCATTATGAATCTCAAATTTTGAAAAAAGTTCATTATAATCTTCATTTACTGCTGCAAGAAGATGAGATTTTCCATCTCCTACACTTCCACACAAAAGAATTAATTGAGAAAAATCATTTTTAGTAGACTCTTCTAATACAGATATAAATTCCTTTTCAATTTCTCTTTTAACATGAAGATATTTTTTAAAAATAGAAAAATCTTTAGGATCCTCAATTGCTTCCCTAGCGGAAATTTTAAGTTTAGAAATCGCTCCTAACAAATAGCTATCTTTATTTTTACAAGAAACAGAATCACTGGGTAGTGATTTTGGATAATTGTGACGATCATCATCTATAGAAATCGTATCTATAGAAACATCTTCTTCAACTAATTTACTTTTGGTTTCTATATGTTGGGGACTTGGATTTTTATATTCTTCTACTTCGTATTTATCAAAATATTTTTCATGAAACCATTTAGTGATACTATATAAATTTTTATGAACCTTTAAAGCTGTCATGATCTCATCACGAACTTCATCATGAGCGGCTATATTGCCAAGTCTTCTATTTTCATCTAATGCCCTAAAAACAAACCTGTCAGTAGAAAAAATACCAAAGCTAAAAAGTTCCTCAATTTTATCATTCAAATTAATTTTTTTAAGCTTTTGAAGATTTTCTTCATCTATAACTTCATCAAGTATTTTTTCTGTTGCTTTTCTCCCTTCAATTATTGCATAAACGGGATTAATATAAATATTTTGTTCTACAAGAGTACATATTTTTTCAATTGTAGGAAAATCTTCTTTTAAAAAATTAAATGTTTCATAATTATTATGCATATTTCCAAACCTTTTTGTCGTGATTTTATTTTTTTCATGATAATTTCTAAACTTTAAAATTTTTATGTAACCAATTTTAAATCATTTTTCATTTTAAATCATTTTAAACCAAATATTACTCTAATTTTTGTTGCTTGAATCTATTTTTTATTATTTTGGGGATTAATAGTCATTATTAGAATTTTTAAACTACTTTTTGGTGAGTAAAGATTAATATTGATTACTGGATATTTATAGATTTTATTTTGGAAAAGATTTGAATTTTTCAGCTTCATGCAAAACTTTCTCTAATTTTTCTTTAGAATCAATACCTTTATCATAGTAATAAATATCGAATTTATCTTCAATGTTTTTAATTTCTTCTTTTGAGTGAATTTTTCTTATTTCATCAAAATATGAAATATTTTTTATTTTTCTTGAAACAAATGGTCCTTCAGTTATATTACAAGATGCATAAGTGAAATAGCTATTTACATTTATATCTCTAGGAAATTTGTTTAAATTTTGTACAGGGCTTTGTTCAACAGTTCCCACATTTGCTAAAAGTGCAAAAACTTCACTTCTATAATCTACTTTTCCATCAACATTGTTGGCATTGATTTTATTTTTATTCACATTATTTTGATGCTTTTCAGTTAAATCAAAATAATTTCCATGAATAAGCAATTCATGCATTCCTGGCTTAATAGCTATTAACTCTGCATAAATTTTTGGCAAATCATTTCGATAATATTTTCTCAAGAATCTAATAATGAAATTAAAATCATTTATTTCTTCTTCGAAGCTAACTCCAGTTTCTTCTGGAGATTTAAATCCCATGTCTTTAAAAATGTCATCGTTGTCTTTTCTTACCTCAACATTACCTTGATAAACATTTTTACCTGCTAATGCTTGAAATGGCCTATTATAACTACTATGTAAAAATTTAGAAGGCTGATCAAACCCAGATTTAGAGATAGATAGAAGATATTTGTACCTTATACAGTTGAATATTCTTTCAAGTTCCATATCCCAAGGAACTAAATAGTTAAATATATCTTCATCTCTACTTAAATTCAAAAACCTATCTTTAATTTCCTTTAAGGAATATCCTAATTCTTTTTCTCTAAATTTTTCATTAATCTCTTTAGAACTAATCAATTGATTTTCATCATCAAATTCAAGAAGAATATGATTATTATTATCAGTTACAAAAAGACATTTCTTATCTAATCTTGTCAAAAAAAGATAATTCTTTGAATAGTTAAGATTCATTGTTATCACATCTATAATTCTTTTTTAATTAATAAACCGTTTCCCTATATACTAGCTAATCGATCAAAATCAGCATTATTTCATTTATTCACAATAATAACTGTTTCCATGCTTTATTTTCATCTCAACAATATTTTTAAACTTTTTTAAATCATTTTCATTGCCAACATCCAGCTCACACCAGATATAATCACTAGCAAATAACCTTACTGTAGGAGCTATTTCTAAAATAGAAGGTGCAAAATCTCTTAGCGTATCATACCATGCTCTTTGTTCATCTCTAAAAATAGGATCATTGTCATGTCTATTTAATGATTCACATAAACTAATCCATTTTTCCTTGTCAAATCCTAAATTTAAGCTAGATGGATAATTTTCCAATGCAACTTTTCTTAAATTTGTGAAATGTTGGGATTCATCAAATTCTAAAATGAACTCCTTAGATTTATCAGTTTCATTTTTTATGTAATAATCAACAGGAGACAGGTTTGGTTTTTTAATAAAGTTTTCATGACCTCTTTCATTAGTCAAACAATTGAAAATCTTTTCCATATCTGAATATCTTTTGTTTTCTTCATAATGTTTTAAATTAGTTAAAATACCTAATTTATACTGTTTTTCAACATCACCATAAACATTAGTAAGTAATTCAAAAATTCTCTCCTTACATTCTTTACAACTCTGGTTATGTTGTATTTTATTTTTATATTTCATCTACATCTCCAAGTTTAATATTTTTTAGATTTTCAAATACCTTTATTATAAAATATTTTTATTTATAAATTTATATTAACTCTTATATAAAGTAATTGATATGCTATTGATATGTTATAATTAAATAAATGATATGAAAAATTATAATAATTAAAAATACTATATTAATATGGAAGGAGAATTAATTGAAGTAATATCAATAGTTCAATCATCGGAAAATATTGAAAAGATTTTAAATTATCTTGAAAATAGAATAAAAACACCAACTAAGATAGCTAAAGCTTTAAATCTAAGTCAAGCAAATGTAAGCAGAACTTTGAAAAAGCTAATGAAATATGGATTAGTAGAATGCTTAAATCCAGATAAAAAAATAGGTAGATTATATATAATAACCGATTTAGGCAAACAAGCTTTACAATATGCCAAAACATGATAGTAAAAACTAAGTATTAATTAAATGTAATTTAATATTAATTTAATACAAGGTTAATGAGTGAATTTTGTTTAAAACATCAAATATATATGTAAGAAGATTGAATGATGAATTAAGAAGACTCAATATCATTTGTTCAAATGTTGAGTTGCAGAAAAAGAACTTTACTCGATTATTGAGAGGAATTGTCAAAATTGGTTGTTTTCAGACTTTTATAAATTTTTTTAAGAATTTATAATAATCTTAACATTGTTACAATTCTGTATTTAGATATTTAGTCAAATAAAAGTCTTTGTCCAAAATGTTCATGATACATTTTTTAAATATGATAAAATGTAATATTCATTTGGAAATTATAACTTTTTTAAAATGATTATATTATAGTCATTATTGAAAAATTTATTATTTTATAAAA
>NZ_LWMW01000132.1 GCF_001639285.1 Methanobrevibacter cuticularis
AACCACATTCACCGAAAGATTTAATACATCATCATTCAATAATATCTTATGTGGTGTGTTGTTTTTTGTTTGCATACATAATAATACACACCACCATAATATTAATACTTTACGAACTACTGATAATAAATTAAATTCTAAAATAAAAATAATAAAAATTTTTAAAAAAATAAGATTTTGGAGGGAAACAATGGAATGGATGAAAATAGTAGCTGTACTGATTATCTTAATTATGGCCATGAGTGCGGTAGCTGGTTTTTTACTGGCTTTTTAAAAAATATAATGTTGTTGCTATTTTATTCTTAGTAAGTTATTTTATTAACTAAAAAATAAAAAGGAATAATTAAAGAAATAACTAAAGAAATAACTAAAGAAATATAAACAAATTGTGAAAAGAATATATAAAATTATACATTTTATAATATTATTAAAATTATTAATAATGAAATTTAAGAGGAATTATTATGGTAAAATATAAAATAGGTGCTGTAGTAGCTGAATTTAATTATGACATAACTCACATGATGCTTGAATTAGCTAAAGAAGAAGCTAAAATTCGAGAATGTGAAATAACACAAGTTGTTCCTGTTCCGGGCGTTTTTGACATGCCCCTAGCTATTAAAAAGCTATTAGAAAAAGATGATATTGATGCAGTGATCACTTTAGGTGCAGTTATAGAAGGATCTACAGATCATGATCAAATAGTAGCACAACATGCATCACGTAAAATAGCTGATCTTTCTCTTGAATCAGGAAAACCTGTAGCTTTAGGAATAAGTGGTCCTGGTATGACAAGATTAGATGCCCATAAACGCATTGAATATGGTAAGCGTGCCGTTGAATCAGCTGTTAAAATGTGTACCAGATTAGAAAAAATCTAATTATACTTATAAATAATCATGAAAGATTCAAATAAGAATTTTGCTGAAATTGTTAATAAAATTTTAGCAAAATAAGTAGTATGCTAGTGGTTTTTATGGAAATTCTAAAACCTAAAGATTTGAAAGAGAAATTCAAAGATCCTTGGATAGCTCCCTATAAAAAAATAATAACTATGGCCGATGATAACCTAGTTGAGATTGTAGAATATCATCCTTGTGTATCTGGATCACATTGGCTTATCAACCAATATAAAAATACTAGCAAGCTAATTTTAAATGCTTATCGAGATGGAAATAAACAAGTTTTTCTAACTAAAGTGGGAAATGAGCCATTGAATCTTAAAGCTAGTATAAACGCTGCTGGAATTGAAGAAGTGGCTATTGATGAAAATAAAATTAAAGTTGTTCATAGTGGCTTAGCTGGAGCTGGTGTTGGAGCAGGAATGTGCCGTGGAATGGGAGAAGGTGTTGAACAAGTCGAAATATATAATGAAGGTGGTGGTTCAAAGCTTGGAAAAGCTGCAGTCATAACTCCTAAAATGGAAAAAATAGTTATTGGTATTGATGATACAGATACCAAAGAAAAAGGAGCTACTTGGACGATGGCCCATAACATCGGATTAAAACTGCAAGAAGAAGGATTTGAATATTTAGACCATGTAATTGTTCAATTATATCCCCATAATCCCCATAAGACTCAAAATTGTGTATCAATAGCTTTAACATTTGCAGTATTACCAGAAAAGAAAGAAAGCCTTATAAAAAGAACTATTGAACTTCTTAAAAAAGATACACTTTCAGATAAAACAGCAATAGCTATTTTAGAAGGTCTTAAAATTCCAGAAATCCTTATTAAATATTCTATGAAAGCTAAAACAGGTATGGTTTCAGTTGAAGAAGCTGAAAAAATAGCTAAAGAATTAAATATTCCATTAATACCCGTAACTGGAGATCAAGGAAAAATTGGCGCTTTAGCTGCTCTTGGAATCTATAACAACTTAGATGAAGCTGTGAAAGTTTATTATTAGAATATTGTTAATAACATCAAATTTATTTAAACTAATCCCTTGAAATAACCTCTTAAATAAATAACCTCTTAAATAAATAACCCCTTAAATAAATAACCCCTTAAATAAATAACCCCTTAAATAAATAACCCCTTAAATAAATAACCTCTTAAATAAAAAATAAGATAATCAAATATTAAATTATCTTCAATAAAGCACGGTAGCCAATTAAAGATGTTTAATTATCTGTAATTATGACTAATTATCTTTGATTGTATTAAATACATTGTAATTTAGAATTTCATAATTTTTAGCATTTCTCCATACTACATTATCATTTAAACTATTATTTAGATCTATATTGTTCACATTGAAATATTTTTTAATGATCATGTCTACAATTTTTAATTCGCTCTTTTTCAAGAAATCAACTCTTGGAGTATTTAAAGAGTTATATCTTAATTCTATATTGGATCCTGTGAAAATAGGAGGAGTTATTTCATCAATTTTTCTCTCAAAAATAAGTTCATCCTTAATATTTATAAAATGGTATGGAAATGGAATTTCAGGGTATTTTTTATAAGTTTCATTTGTAATAGATTCATTATAGACTTTATAATGATTAAAGTCTGATAAAAACAATATTTTACACAATTTTATTCTAGTTATGTCATTATCACAATTGTAAATGATATAATGGACAATTTCTTTCATTTTTTCTTTATTTAGCTTCATGATATCCCATGATTTGACTTTTTTAGAAAAGAATCTTAATATTTTTATTAATTGATACTTCTTTTAAAATATTTTATAATAAAAAAATCTTTTCTGATTTAAATATACAATAAGATATAATGATTTTTTAATACTTGCTAATTTTGAAAGAGGTCTTGAAAAGTAATAATAAATTCATTTAAAATAATACTAAAAATAAAAATAACATTGAATAAATAATAGATATATTCTCTTCAATATAAATACAATAACATAAGGTCAATAATCAAAATTAAAAGATAAAAATGGACCAAAATCATTTGTATCAAAATTTTTGAGAGTAGATGTCTTATTTAATATTTTTAACTCAATGATATGATCACCATAATAAGCAAAATAGCTATTTCCTGGTTTAAGATCATCCACAATTATTGAACTTATTACAATTCCATTTGCTTGTATATCATAAGATGAATTATTTTTAATTGCACCACTAACTGAATCAATGAGTTTATTATCCAAATAAATAGCCATTATGACTCCATTACTAGACATTGCATTAATTACAAAATTTAAATTGGAAGAAACATTGGAAGAAGTGAGATTAGTAGAATTAAAAGAACGTTGTGCCTGAATCCCTTCAAATACACCTTTAATATTACCATCAGATATCATATCCCCTATTTGAACGTTGAAAACCGTTCTTACTTTAGACGGCAATCGTAAAAGATTTTCTTCTCCAATTCTAGTCTCATTTACAGTGTACTGTTCTCCATCAATGGTTAATACATCCCCATAATTAAGCTCTAAAGTATTTAGAGCATCTTGTGGCATTCGAATAATATCTATTTCATTTTCCAATGCACTATCTACACTATAAGGACCCCTAACATAGATTGCTTGATCTGGAGATCCTGGAAATATCACAAGATTTCTTGAAGTTGGTTCAATGGAAACTTTACCATCACTTATAGTAGCTGCACTTAAAAATGTCGAAATCATTAAAATCAAAACTAGTGCTGAAATTAAAACTGGAAAGTGCATTTTTATAAAAGATCTTAGGAAATTACCCCTAGATTTATTTCTAAACATTGCCACTGTTTTTATAACAAGACAGACCAAGTAATAAATAGTTAATATTATCCCAATTAAAGTAATACCTACTCCAATTTCAAGAGGTATTCCTCGAACAAAAAATATTGTAAATAATCCTAAAATAATAAGTGAAAGACCTAGGGTCGCCATTCTAATATAATTACCCAGAGTATCCATCATTGTAACACGACCATACTCAATAGCACGATTAATTATAGTTCTAACGACTTCATTAGCCATTTCATTTAAGCTATTCAATGGAGACATGTCATGTTTGATATCCCCAATATCAACTTCATTGATGTTAATACCATGGGCATCTGCATCAAGTACAATACCTACATCTACACCATAATCCTTTTCAAATTTAATTTTATCTAAAACTGAACGTTTTCCTGCAAATTGTCCACTCAAAGGTTGATCAAAAGTTATTTCTGGGAAGAAAAATTTTAAAAGTGGCTTTGCTGTGAGTTCTGTAACTCTTCCACTTTCTCTGATGAATTTAGTCTTGGTGATATCAGTTTTTCCATCCAATATCGGGCGGATTATATTGTCAATTTTATCAGAAGTTAAATTTTGAATATCAGCATCGATAAAAGCTATAATATCTCCTTTAGAATGTTTAAAGCCTGTTTTTATAGCTGCCCCTTTTCCTTGATTAGTTGCATGAGAAATGACAGTACTCCCTGAAAACTTAGCTTCATCAGCTGTTTTATCATAAGACCCATCATCTACAACAATGACTTCATCTACATAAGATAACTCATTAGCCGCAGCTATTACGCCAGCTACTGTTTTTTCTTCATTATAAGCTGGGATTACTATAGAAACTGATGGTTTTTTCTTATTATTTTTAGATGCATTGCTAGTTTTAACGGATGCCAATAAAAATATAAGAATTAAGACTGCCCAATACAATTTTTCACCTCAATTAAATAACCAATTATTTTAATTAATTATTGAATTAATAGAACATAGAATTTATTAAATTGAATTATTTATTAAATTGAATTATAAAAAAATTAAATAAAATTTTAATGTCTTGATTTTTTAATAATGTTTAAATAAACAATTAATTTTCTTGTTTAAATAAAGAATTACAATTTTTTTAAATATAATTAAAATATGTATTTATTATTTTATAAAAGTTTTTAAATAAAATATTATAACAAAAAATTATGAAAAATTGCAAAATGAATTTGTAAATTTATTTATAACTTATTTCTAATTTATTTATAACTTATTTATAACTTATTTATAACTTATTTATAACTATTTATAACTATTTATAACTATTTATAACTATTTAGGATTTATTTACGATAATTTATTTATGATTATTTAATGATTATTTATGAGTATTTATAAAATAATAAATAACAGTTTCAACAATATTAAATTATTATTGTAACTAATATAGATATTGTACTATTAGATATTAAATTTAATTATTTTATAAATGTTACTTTATAAATAAATTATTTATGAACATTTATTTATAATAATTAAAGATGGAATAATTTATTAAATAATTTATTTATAAAATTATTAAGGATAATTAATTAGTTAATATCAAGTTATGGTGTGTTTAATGAATCCCAAAGTAATGATAATTCTCGGAAGTCTTTCTGATTTAAATATAGCTCAAAAATCTATTGATATTTTAGAAACTCTCAGTATACCTTATAGTTTAAAAGTCGCGTCGGCACATAGAACTCATGAAAAGGTAAAAAAATTAGTTATTGAAGCAAGTAATAATGGAGTTGAAGTTTTTATAGGTATAGCTGGATTAGCAGCTCATTTACCAGGATCAATAGCAGCATATACTCATAAACCAGTTATTGGTGTTCCAGTAGATGTTAAATTGGGTGGATTAGATGCTTTATATTCTTCAGCTCAGATGCCATTTCCTGCTCCTGTGGCCACTGTTGGAATAGATAGAGGAGATAATGGGGCTATTCTTGCAGGACAAATAATTGGAATTACAGATGAAAAAGTTAGAAAAAGAGTTTCAGAGCTTAGAAAATCTTATCAAGACAAAGTAGAAAAGGACGAAAAAAAATTAATCTCAAAAATTAGTGGAGAGTATTTTCAAAAAGATTTCATCCCAGATTATAATGAAATTACTGAGGTTGAACCAGTCACTGACAAAGTTTTTAAGGAATCCGTGGAAACAAAAGATAGTCCTTTAGTATCCGTGGTCCCTGGTAGTTATTCTGATATTGAAGAAGCTAAAAAAATAGCTATTGTTCTAGATAGATTAAATATTAGTTATGATATTAATGTCATCTCTCCAATTAGGTACCCTGATAAATTCCATAAATATATTGAAGACATGGAAAATGTTAAGCTATTTATTGCAGTAAGTGGTTTATCAGCTCATGTTGCAGGCTCAGTTGTGGCTTTGAGTGAAAAACCAGTTATTGGAGTTCCTTGTGCTGTAGAGTTAAATGGAATGGATTCCCTCCTTTCAATGAGCAATATGCCTCCTGGAGTTCCAGTTGCAACTGTAGGTATAGGAAACGGAAGAAATGCAGGAGTATTGGCTGGAGAGATTTTAGGAATATCAGATCCTGAAATTGAAATTAATTTGAAACGATTAAAATATAAAACAGCAGATTTATAATAAAATTAAGTTAATATATAATATTATACAATAACTAAGCAAAAAGCTATGTAATTATTATAATTAATTTAAATAGTTAAATTTAAGCTATTTAATTAAATAAAAAATAATTATAAATAACTTATAGCTAAATTTAAGCTATTTAATTAAATAACAATTTAATTAATAAATAAGAGAATTATAATTAAAGGGGTGATTTTATGGAAAATTTTTTAAAGTTATTAGAAGAAGAATATAGGATTTTAAGAATCAAAGAAGAAGTTTCAACAAAATATGAAGCAGCTAAAATCCTAAGAGAGCATCCTACAAAAACTGTAATATTGTCAAATGTAGAAGGATACGATATCCCCATCATTTCAGGAATATGTAATACTAGAGAGAAAATAGCTAGGTCTTTAGGATGTACCATAAGTGAAATAACACAAAAAATCATTAATTCCACTACAAATCCCCAGAAAATTAGTAAATATAATGATTTATCCAATTCAAATAATGAATACACTTCTAAAAAAGCTGATTTAAATAAAATTCCTATTCTTACCCATTATAAAAGAGATGGTGGACCTTATATAACTGCAGGAGTTGTATTTGCAAAAGATCCTGAAACAGGAATTCAAAATGCTTCAATTCATAGAATGTTGGTCCTTGGGAAAAATAAATTAGCTATAAGAATAGTACCAAGAAACTTATACACTTACTTCCAAAAGTCTAAAAAAATGAATAAAGATTTAGATATAGCTATAGCTATTGGTATGGATCCTACAACATTACTTGCAACTACTACATCCATTCCTATAGATCAAGATGAAATGGAAGTAGCTAATACTTTCAAAGATGGAAATTTAAATCTGATGAACCTAAAAAATGTTGATTTAAAAGTTCCAGAAGCAGAAATAATATTTGAAGGTAAAATATTAGCAAATGAAACAGCAAAAGAAGGGCCATTTGTTGACTTAACCGATACTTACGATGTCATAAGAGACGAACCTGTGATAGAGTTAAATAATATGCATATAAAAGAAAATGCAATGTATCATGCTATCTTGCCTGCAGGTTTTGAACATAAACTACTTCAAGGAATGCCCCAAGAACCAAGGATTTTTCAAGCTGTTCAAAATACAGTTCCAACAGTTAAAAACGTTGTACTAACAGAAGGAGGTTGTTGTTGGTTGCATTCAGCAATAGCTATTGAAAAACAAACCCAAGGTGATGGAAAAAATGCTATTTTAGCTGCATTAGCTGCCCATCCATCCCTTAAACATGCAGTTGTAGTAGATACTGATGTTGATATATTTGATCCTCAGGATATCGAATATGCAATAGCTACACGTGTAAAAGGTGATGATGATATCATTATCGTTCCTAAAGCCAGAGGTTCTTCTCTTGATCCTGTAGCTCTTCCTGATGGTACAACAACAAAAGTTGGTGTAGATGCAACTAAATTAATAGGAAAAGAAGAAAAATTTGAAAGAGTTAGTTTAAGTGAATAATTAATTATTTAAATTAAGAATTTCTGAAGTTAGATGAGAACTGAAAAGCAATTTTTTATTAATTATTATCTGTGCTTTTGAGATAATGAAGTAATATTAATTTGAAATTAACAATTCTTACTCCAATTATCTTAAATATCAGCCATTGAATTCATAATATATTGGATAAAAACAATATATAATGAATTATCAGCATCTTCAGTACCCTATATTTCTACAATCGAACATGTAGTAAATTCAATATGTTCAAACGCTAGAAAAAGTATTAAATATTTGAAATACTGCAATTTATTGCTTTTTTTTAAAAACATGTAGTGTCAGAGGAATGAAGATAATCAAAATGACCAAAGAGCCTCCTAAAGAAAACCAAAAATCTAATCCAATGTTTCCATTTGTCAACAGCATACGAACAGCGTTAATAACATGACTCAATGGATTAACATTTGCAAACCATTGTAACCAACCTGGCAAAGTTTCTACTGGTACAAAAGCATTGGAAAGAAAAATCAGTGGAAACATGATAACCATTGAAAGTGCAGTGGCAGTTGATGCTGATTTGACTATTATTCCTGACCATGCAAATACCCAACTTAAACACCATGTGATGAACATCATAAAGAGTATGGTTGCTCCAACTGCCAAAATACCCGCTTCTGGTCGATATCCAAGTAAAAATCCAAGCGAGAACACAATAATTCCAATCGCAGCATATTTAACTAATTCAGAAATTAACATACCTGCCAATGGAGCTATACGTGCAATTGGCATCGATTTAAAACGATTCATGATGCCTTTATCCATATCTTCATTGATTTGTGCACCAACCGATCCAGAACCAGTGACATATGTCATGATTAAGATACCTGGGATAACAATCGGTAAATAGCTAGCAATATCTCCAGATACTGAACTTCCAAAAAGAAATGTAAATATCAATGTGAACATGATTGGCATCAGAGTTATATCGATGATGATTTCAGGATTGTGGAGCATCTGCAGCAAAGAACGGTGCGCAAGTGTAAGTGTATTTTTTATAGTTGTACCTAGTCCTATGTAATTTTTCAATTTTCGTTCATTTGGAGGAATGATATTTTTAGAGGTCATTTTATTTCTCCTTTTTGAGTAATTTCCTGTTTAATTACCTTTTCTTTCATTATTTCTTCCCCAATTTCTTTTTTTTTTTGCATCTTTTCTTCTTTAACTACTTCTTCTTTCATTATTTCTTCCCCAATTTCTTTTTTCTTATTTTCTTCTTCTATTGATTCACCAGTGAGAGCCATGAATACATCATCTAAGGTTGGTCTTCTTACCTGAATACCAGATAGATCGATATTTGCCTTATTCAGCTCATTGAGTATTTCAACAAGCTTATCTGGACTATTAAGTGGTGCAGTCACGTTACTAGCTTCCAATAACTGAACTTCCACATCAAGGATTTTTTTAACGATTTTTACAGCATCATGCACTTTTTCAATGTTACGAACAGTTAATTGAAGCGATTCAGCACCAATAGAATCTTTTAACTGGTCTGGTGTGCCATCAATTGCCACTTTTCCATGATCAATCAACATTATACGATCAGCCAACTGATCCGCTTCATCAAGGTATTGTGTAGTTAATAATATAGTTGAACCTTTTTTAACTAGTTTTCGAATAGTTTTCCACATTTGTGCCCTAGTACGTGGGTCTAGACCAGTGGTAGGTTCATCCAAAAAAATCAATGGAGGTTCCAATATCAAACTCACGGCGAGGTCAATTCGACGACGCATACCACCTGAAAATTTCTCAATTGAACGTTTTGCAACATTTTTAAGACCAAAATCTTCCAAAAGTTCATAAGCACGTTTTTTAGACTCAGCACCTGATAAACCAAGTAATTTACCAAATATTATTAGGTTTTCAAGGGCTGATAGGTTCTCATCAATTGAAGCAAATTGACCAGTTAGACCTATCAATTGTCGAACAGCATGAGCTTCTTTTTGTGCATCATAACCGAACACTTTGATTGTACCAGCATTTGGCTGAGACAGTGTAGCTAACATGTTGATTATAGTAGTTTTACCAGCCCCATTTGGTCCAACCAGACCATAGATACTCCCTACTGGAACACTAAGGTCAACTTTGTCGACTGCTGTATACTTATCAAAAATTTTGACCAATCCACGAGCTTCAATCGCCAAAGTCTCATTTTCATTAATATTTTCTTTTCTATTCATATTAAACTCCTAACTATTCTAAACAAGCTAATCATTATATTTTTAATAAATTAATCAATAATTTATAATAGCAATAGCTATTTATTACTTAATACTATATAAATGTTTACTTATGAAACAGTAGTGAGTTGAAATAATTTGAACTGGAAATAGTTAACTTATGAACTTATCGACAATTGAAAGATAATTAAAAAAGATACTTAATTAGAATAATGATAATCAAAACAAAAAAGAAAATTTTCATGTTAATAACAGTATTTTTTCTATATTTTTTAAAAAATGCTTTTATTTTCAATTTTAAATAATGATTATCCATTATTTTATAAAATAAAAAAATTCTAATTAATATAACATGAAAAAATTCTAATTATCAAATTTTTAAAGATTTTGTTGGACAATTACTAATACATTCTAAACATAAAATGCATTCTGTTCCGTTTTTTCGCTTTCTTCTGTTATCCAACATGTCCACATCCATGGGACAATTATTTATGCATTTGTTACATTTTATGCATTTTTCAGATGTGTTTTTAACTCTTAGAAGTGAAAAATAGCTTGCAGGTTTTAAAAATGTTGTGATTGGGCAGAAATATTTACAAAATGCTCGGTTGTCTTTGAGTATGTATGCTGATACTATTCCTACTGCATAATAAATTAAATTTCCTAATATGAATATTATAAACATTAAATAATCTAAATTAGGAACATTTAGATAAAATAAGATTAAAACACCTATGAATATTAGTATAAAAATCATGTATCTAAGTAAACCAAGATTTTTCACTCTTTCATGATTTTTTGGAGTTTTAAATGGGAGAATATCTAAGACCATCCCTGTCCAACATGCATATCCACACCAGCCACGACCAAACAATACTGGTCCAAAAATTTTAGCAATAGCATAATGGATTACTGCAGCTTGAAAGACTCCTAAAAATAGATAATAAAAAAATCCAGATAATTGCATGTTTTCTTGAAGAATAATGCCTAAAAATATTACCATATACAATCCAATTGTGAATTGTACTAAATGTCTTCCATATTTATTATTAATTACAAATAAATAAATTCCTATGGATAATATAGAACCAATATATAGAAAATTAACAAGATAGAATAGATTATTCAATGTATATGTTAGAGTAATAGCTATTATCAAAAAAATTCCAAAGATTCCAACAGGCACTCTTAAATTTTTATTCATTCAATCACCATTTTATTATCCTTTATATTTCTGGATGATTTAAAGGCTTTGTAAAATCAGAAGATAATTATTTTCGATTCATAAAATACCGCGATAAATTTAATTATATTACAATAGCTATTATATAAAGGTGATATTATATAGTTGTTAGGGTGCTAGATTTTTCACATTTCTGTGAGGTATTGTATTGCTTTTTTTGTTCGAAACCCTAGTGATATAATTATGCTTCCCAAAAGTACATTTAAACATGTCTTTTTATTTGATGCTTTTTTGTATAGTGGTGTGTTTTTCTTAATAAAAAGTATTATTGGAGTAATTTGTTAAAATCCTCAATTTTACTTCTTATTCCTTTATAATCTTTCCAATTTTTCAACATTTCTTTATATCCAATACCTAATTGCATTTTAAGCTTTTTATCATGATTAAGTTCAATAATACAGCATTAAAATATCCAAATCAAAAAATAAAGCCACTATAACCACTTTAAAGACATTGATAAAAGATTTTAAAGGGGTTAAACCATTTTTAGCTAATTCCTGATGAGTTTTTCTATTATCGAAAATTAAAGATTTTAAGTAATTTTAAGTACTTTGCCCAACAATATCCATTTGAAGTCGGTTTAATCATATTAAGTTGAATATTCATGTAAATCACAATATAATATCTATTAGTTCCACTATATTAATTTTTCAGTTGAAACAGCATTTTATTACTTTTCTACCAAAAGGCTGTTTTGTATTTTTAGAAATAAAAATTATAAAACCTGAAAAATAAGAAAAACAAGATCGAAAATCACTCAAAAAATACAAAAAATCGAGACTGTCAATTTGTTAGTTGAAATTTTTTTGTGAAATTTCAGAAAAAATTTAGGTTCTTTAAACTATCTTTTTGATGATTTTGTGCCGTAGGCACGTGTTTTTTTCTAAAATAAGAATAATAAGGTTTATATAGTAGGAGAGGCTAATATTTAACTATGATAGTAGTAAAAACAACCTCTCCTATTAGTAATGTGTCTGATGTGCAATATAAATTTTTTGTTTTTGGATTAGAAGCTGATGAAAATTATAAGAAAAAGCTTGGTCGAAATAAATAT
>NZ_LWMW01000133.1 GCF_001639285.1 Methanobrevibacter cuticularis
TCATTTGCAGTGTTGTTTTCAAAAGTACAATTATTAACACTACTAGTTCCACTTAGATATGCAGCACCATAATTAATACTTGCTTTATTGTTTATGAATACTGAATTTTCAAGAGTATTACTAGAACTAGCTCCATTCATACCTAAAGCACCATAAGTAGTTGCAGTGTTGTTTTCAAAAGTACAATTATCAACCAAATTAACACTATTAGCTCCATTTAGATATGTAGCACCATAATTAATACCTGCTTTATTGTTTATGAATACTGAATTTTCAAGAGTATTACTAGAACTAGCTCCATTCATAGTTAAAGCACCATAAAAATTATTTGCAGTGTTGTTTTCAAAAGTACAATTATCAACCAAATTAACACTATTATCTCCATTTAGATATGCAGCATGACTATTACTTGCTTTGTTGTTTATGAATACTGAATTTTCAAGAGTATTACTAGAACCAACTCCACTCATACGTAAAACACTAGCATCATTATTTGCAGTGTTGTTTTCAAAAGTACAATTATCAACCAAATTGATACCATTATCTCCATTCATATAGATTGCTCCACCATTAGTTGCGGTGTTGTTTTCGAATGTACAGTTAGTTATGGTTAATATTGTGTTAGCTCCAGTTGATGTGATTACACCACCGTTACCTGTGATGTTTCCGTTTATGAAGGTTATGTTTATCAGTGTTAGGTTGATTCCTGCATTTATTGTGAATGCTCGTCCACTGTTTTCCATGTCGATTATTGCTCCACCTTTGTTCACGGCAGCTATTGTCATATTTTTGTTGATTGTTAGGTCTTTATTATTTGCTCCTGAGTATACACCATCTTCTAAGAACAGTGTATCTCCAGCTTGAAAGGTACTATTGTCGGTTGCATTAACTTTTATACTACCTGTAGTGTTATCAATAGTATAGTCTGTTGCGTTTGCTGTGCCGATTAAACAAAAAGCACCCATAGCTATTATTACAGAAATTATCACAAATGTTGATAATTTCTTAAATTCATTTTTATACATTATTCACCTCTAATAATTTTTATTTAATTAAATTAGTTTTTCACGACCCATTAATAGTAATCAATCTTCTATTAAGCATTTTTAGAATAATCAACACTCCATTATGATTATGAATCGTGAAAAAACATAAAATATGTTGATTCTATATTCTTATTTTATAATATACTAGAACTTATCAACCATATTTTTTATTTAAATATATAATTCATGTACTGCCAGCTATTATTTAAAAACTAAAAAATGTTTAACAATCATCCTACTAACTATACCATTAACAATAAATAAAAAAAAACTTGTTAGTTATCTAAAGAACAGTTAGTATCCTATTAAACTATTAACTTTTAATTACTGGACAAACATAGTTATAGTAATTACCCATATATAAAGATATCACTTCTACACACTTCAATACCAAAACAAGAAGAAACTAGAAAGCAGATATAATTCCATAGATTGCCCCCCCCCCCCCTAAACATTTAAAGAACTTAAAACCAGTTAAAATAAATTTAAGCAAGAAAAATTATCCCTATCATAAAAATAAGCTATTTAACCCATCACCTAACTTTCAACACATTTTTTCATTTAATCAAATATCATGAAAAATTTAAAAAAAATGAGCCATAATCCTCTAATTTATCCTATTTTTCACACTATTTTTTCCAAAACTTACTAGATTAACACCTCATTTAAAATAATAACATCTACACAATCTTTTAGGAAAAAAAATTATAGTAAAAAAAGAATAAAAAGAAGCTCGAAGAAATATTAGAAATAGTCTACAGCGAACTTTTAAAACCTCTAAAAAAAACCCGTTTAAAAAAAGAAATTGAAATAGTCATTGTTTTAGACAACTACCCAGTCCATAACGCTAAAATACTGAAAAAAACTTACAAATACCTTAATATAACCCTTATACATTTACCACCATACTCCCCTAAGCTTAACCCTATTGAACAGGTCTGGAGAACCATAAAAAAAAAGAATTATCCACAGAATTTATCGATAATGAAGAATTTCTAATTAAAAATTTTGAAAAATGCTTTTATGAAAATATCGACAAAAAGTCATATACAAAAAAAATGGATTGATAAATTCATAATTGACATAAACAACAATCTATTAATCGCAGATATGTGCAAATATACAGTTTTAATATCATAAAAGAAATTCTAAATTCCTTTATAATTTATATTTTTAAACTTTCCAAAATAAACTATAAATTAAAATTAGAAAAAAATTACCCTCATTATTTATAAAATATACTTACCATATAATAATTTTAATCAAATTGATATAATTCTTAATAAAATATAAATTTCTTAATAAAAAATAAATTAAAATTAGAAAAAAATTACCCTCATTATTATTAATGATAGCTATGAGTAAAATAATAAAAATGACATATCATATATTTAAACTAAAGCTATCTTCATTTAAAAAATAGCTATTCTTTTTCTTTAAGATGATGGTTTACTAGACCTCCATCTTGGAGTATTTTTAATAGGAACTTTTTAAATGGTGCTATCTTAAATGTTTTTCCAGTAGAGTTATTAATTATCACTCCCCCTTCCAAATTAATTTCAATTATATCTCCTTCATCTGCTTCTAAATCCGAAATAATTACAGGAAGACCAATATTTATTGCATTACGATAGAAAATTCTTGCAAAGGATTTAGCTACCACTGCATCGACACCCGAATGTTTAATAGCTACCGGAGCTTGTTCTCTTGATGATCCACAACCAAAATTAGAACCAGCTAAAATTATATCTCCTTTATTAACCTTAGAAGAGAAATCAAGTCTTTCCCCTTCTAGTACATGAGCTGCTAAATCTTTAGGATCAAATGTTTTTAAATATCTTCCAGGAATAATAACATCTGTATCAATATCATCTCCAAATCTCCATATTTTCCCTTTTATTTCCATTGTAAAACTTCCAAACCGTATCATTCACTTTTTATTTTAATTATTTTTGTAGTCATATCAAGAAATTATAATAAATTCCAATTATTTTAATTATTTTTGTAGTCATATCAAGAAATTATAATAAATTCCAATTATTTTAATTATTTTTGTAGTCATATCAAGAAATTATAATAAATTTCAATTATTTTAATTTATTCTTGGAGTTCATAGCCATGATTTTGAGCTTTTGTGATAAAGACGATCCCATCATTACCTATTGCTTCTTTAGCACTATTATAAACTTCAGTAGTGTTTTCACAAGTTATAGCATATACAGTAGGTCCAAATGAACTCATCCCTACACCATATGCTCCCGCTTCATGCATTTTCGCCATCAAAGATTTTACTTTCTCTGGCTGAAGATCAATTTCAACTTTTTTAAAGCCCAGATTTTGAATGTGATTAATGACATTGCCAAAAGATTCAATATCTTTTTCTAATAAAAAAGGAAGAAGATTCATAAGAATAAGATGAGATAATTTTTCAACATCTCTTTTGGGAACTGGACAATATTTTTTAAAAAGATCCAATTCTTTCATGCCAGTTACACTTGTATCTGCATTAGGAATAGCTATTACAATATCCCATTCTTTTGGAAAATTATATGTTCCAATTAAGCTCGGAGGCTTAGCTGTTGAAGCCGAAGAAGGTGAAAATGATTTTTTTTCTTTTAAACTATGGCCTCCATCTATTATAAATCCACCATGTTCAAAAGAGAAAATCCCTATGCCTGATGTTCCTCCCCTTCCAATAATCTTACCAAGATTAGAGATACTAATTTCACTATCAAAATTATCCAATTTTGAAGCATACTGATCCTTTTTTAAATGTTCATGAATTAACTTAGCAGTAGCTAAAGAAATCTGGGTTCCAGAACCTAAACCTGAATGTGGAGGATAAAATTCTTCAACTGTAAAATGAAATCCTCTTTTTATACCATAATAAGAGAGAAGTTTTGAAGCAGAGGATAATATCTTCTCATTACATGTATCTCTTATATTCTTATCAGTAATATGTGAGTTAAAATCTACAGAAATATTTCCTTTAGAAGGTTCTCCCTTCAATACAAGATTTGGTTTAGCTATTGTAAGACCAATACCACCATCTAAACGACCATATTCTCCATTGAGATCTATTAATGTCATGTGTAATCTTGAAGGTGTTTTAATAATCATTTAATCCCCTTTAGAACTTCAATAATTAAAGATAGCTATTTGTTATTAACTAAACCAAGATATTCATAATACAACTAAATAGTATTAGAATGACCAAAATAGAATGACCAAAGTTTTCATAATCTTAATCCTTCAATTTAAAATAGCTTTCAATTATCAAGTTGAGATTTTTTTCCTGGTTTAAATGGAACAGAGAATTTTTCTTCGATTTCTTCCCTATACATAGAATTCATAGTACAGAATGGTATTATTCTTCCATCTGGAACTGCATAATGAATAACACATTTTTTAACTCTATCTTCATCAAAATTAAACGGATCCATGAAATGCATGCATGAAATAAGTAATGAATTCTTGTGAAATTCTCCTAAAGCATCATAAGACCTGTCTTTAAATACATTTAATAGCATTTTAGAAATATCAAGAGATTCAGGAGTTTTAGATTTGTCTAAAAGTTTCGGAAGTTCCCTTGTGGCCTTTGCTAAAATTCTTGGCTTTATTGCAAAACCACCATTTTCTATTCTTTCACTACTTTCCTCTAAGAAATCTAAGAATTTATCAACATCTACAAACTGTGTAACTGGAATGATTTTACCATCATCAATGAAAATATAAGTGGCTATACCACAATGCTGATGACAGTTAAGAGTTACAGATGGTTCTTTCCCTTCTAAAGCACCAATAAAATCAGAAACTGGTTCAACAGCTGATGGAGGATAAAAATCGTTTGTTTGAATTTGATTATTTGTTTGATTTCCAACTAAATCAATGAAATCGGGTATCGTAATTCTTTGCTCTTCTACCTGATCAGCTGGAGTTCTACCTGCAAATGAAACCGGTTGGAAATTAACTCCATGGATTATATCTATATTTTCAATTGCAAATTGAATTATATCTCCAACTTGATCATTATTAATGCCTTTAACTAAAGTTGGAACTAAAACTATTCCTAGATCTGCCTTTCTACAATTTTCAATAGCTTGTAATTTTTGCGGAAGTAAATTCTTTCCCCTATTGTTAATATAAGGTTCTTCAGTTATTCCATCAAACTGAAGATATACAGTGTTTAATCCTGCATCAGCTAATTCTTGAGCTAAACTTTCTTTTCTAGCTAATCTTAAACCATTTGTAGCTATTTGAGTATGAGAAAATCCTTCTTCTTTAGCCAATTTTATGAGGTCCACTATATCTTTTCTTACAGTTGGTTCCCCTCCAGCATATTGAATAGCTGGTGTAGGAGATGGCTTTAAGCTTCTTAAATTCTTAAGCATCTGTCTTATTTCATCAAAACTTGGTTCAAAAAGTTTTTGAGAAGCAGCTGCATTTGCAAAACAAACAGGACATTTAAGGTTACATCTATTTGTAACATCGATTAATCCTAATACAGTACTTGTTTCATGATCATTACATATACCACAATTGTTAGGACATGACCCTTCAACTGAAACCTGTGGATTTTCTATTGATTTTACAGTAGGATCATGTTGGTTAACTCTTTTGTAAAGTTCTGCATTCGTCCAATAAGTATTATTAAATTTGCCGTGTTCTGGACATTCTTTTTTTATCCAAACTTTCCCTTCTTCTTCATAAACCTCAGCTTCAACTGTTCTAAAACATACCGGACATAAACTCTTTGTTATTTTAATATGAACCAAAATGATCACCTATTAATCTATAATATCATGACTGAATAATTATTATATTAATAACTATATTAAAAATTATTATATTTTAACTTTTCCCAAAAATTATATCAAATATTAATTTTATTAGATTTTTAATTAAACTATAAAATCAAATTTATTAATTACAATATTATTAATTGTTATCATTAATTCTATTAGTATATATCACTCGTAGTATTACTTATTAGCAATTTTCTCACTAATTATTAAATTGAAATATTAATCTAATTTATTAATTGAAATCTGTAATTAGAATACAAGTATACTCATATTTAATTTTAATTGTTCCATATAATTCCAAATATGAATTTTAAATATGATTTCAGAAAGAATAGTTAATCTAAAATCAAGTGATATATATTTTACTTTTTATTATTTCTATAATATCATATTTATATTTAATTTATATTATTTATAATATTATAATAAACTTATATTATAAAATTTTATTGTTAAAAGATGATAAATAATATTACAAAGAAAAATGAAATGAAAATTATTATATTAAATAAATTAATTAAATATGATTAGATAAATAATAAATTAAATTCTTAAATAATAAATTAAATAAACTGAATTTAATAATATTAAGTACGATACTTTAATTAATAAATAAGTTAAACTATAATATTAATAATATTATATTTAATAATAATATCTTAGTTATAATAGATATATAATTTATAGATATTAATTAAGAATCTAATTATAAAATATGATATCCAATTAAGACATCTAATTATAAAATATGATATCCAATTAAGAATCTAATTATAAAATATGATATCCAATTAAGAATCTAATTATAAAATATTTATAAATATTATATATTCAAAAACAATAACCTATACAAAATACACTTTTAAAAATTAAAATATTCAAAAACAATAACATAATTATAATATCATTTTAGAAATTGTTATATTGAGAAATATATAAATTTGAGGAAAATAATGAGCCCAGATATCACTGATTTTATCATTACCTGTCTTTATGCAGTTTATTTAATATTACCTGCATATATTGCAAACATTAGTGGCCTTGCATTCGGAGGAGGAACTCCTCTTGATTTATCAAAAAACTTTCGAGATGGAAGAAGAATAATCGGAGACGGTGTAACTCAAAGAGGTTTCATTATTGGTACAATCCTTGGAACAATTGTAGGAATTATCCAAGGGATAATAATTGGAAGCCCTATCCATGGTTTAATATTAGGTTTTTTGCTAAGTTTTGGTGCACTATTGGGAGATGGAGTAGGAAGTTTCATAAAAAGACGTTTAAACATAGCTAGAGGTAATCCTGCACCTGTTCTCGACCAATTAGATTTTATAGTAGGAGCACTAATATTAGCCTCACTATATATTCATATAAGTTGGACAGCAGTGCTAATAATTGCAGTAATAACATTCATAGTCCACATTATTTCAAATATGATAGCACATTTAATTGGAATCAAAGATGTTTGGTACTAATCATTAATCCAAAAAATACTGTTAATAAAAAATTGTTAATAACTTAATAATTATGAATACTCAAAACTTAATAATTATGAATACTCAAAACTTAATAATTATGAATACTCAAAACTTAATAATTATGAATACTCAAAAATCTCACATCACATCAATGTAACTAAACATTATTGTTGTTTGAATGAGATTAAAAAAAATTTATTACTATTTTTGTATAAAATTAAAAGAAGCCTGTAAAAGATCATAAGATTGTTTGAAAGCTTCATCAAGTCCTAACCATTCAGGGATTTCATAAACAAACAAAGGTGTTCCAGTAGCTACTATTGGATCATCAACCACAGTTATAGAAGAACTTTGAGCCTCTTTAGTTAATTCTCGTTTATAGTGATTGAAATCAGGAAGTTCTCTAACAACTTCTGCTAAAGCTATTGATTTATTATCCATTGATGGTGTAGCTATGTAAAATCCTTCACCATATCCTTGTTCATGATCATGCCCTATTATTACAAGATCAAAATCTGAAGCATTGATGTCTTGTACTACATAATCATGAACAAGTTTCTCTCCATTTTGTCTACCTTCAAGAAACTTTTCAGCATCAACTGTTACTACAACCTTATAATTTACAATTTCAACATTATTCCATAATGCATATTCTTTTGAAACTAATGGTAAAACATCCTTAGAGATTTTTTCACGAGAATGCATACCTGATATAATAGCTATTTTTGCAGAAGGATTCGAAAAATAAGAATAAGTATCTTTTGTAACATAACCAATAGATTGTGAGCCTATTTCTTCAGTTTTATAAGAATTTAGAAAGAAATAAGTACCAGCTATTGAAAGTAATAGAATTAAAAATATTGTTATAATAGTTTTATGTCTTGATATCATTATATCCTCAGGTAATTCATCATAACTTAGTTTTGATAAATAAATAATTTCATAAATAAAAAAGATTATTTGTTTTTAATCTATTTAAATATAGTAGACTTGATTTAAGATACTACTATTTCTTATTTAATTTAATAGCATTATTAAAAAGTGGTAGTTACTATTAAAAAAATAATAGTAAAATTAAGAATAAAGTATATAGTTACTTTACTATTGTATTACTAAAATTTAGCATCCATCCCGTTATTTTAATAATGAGATGTGTCCCATTAGATATTATTTTAATGTGATTTTGATTAATAATCAAATAGCTAAGAAATAAAGAGTTTAAAATAGCTATTAAAAGTAATGTTTACTTAAAAATTATTTCAGGAATTAAATAAAATAAAAAGTTATCTATCAATATCAAAATAGTTATATGGTAAAAATACCATAGTATTATGGTATATCTACCATAATTATTATCGATGATAAAATGAGTTCAAACTCTAATGAAATTTTAAAATATGTTTTGTCTAATGAGAATCAAGATTTAAGTATTAGAAATATTGCTCATCAATTGAATAAAGATTATAAAAATATTTATAATCTTATAAAAAAGTTGTCTAAAGAGAATATTATTAAAATTGAGAAAATCGGTAATTCAAATATTATTAAACCTTTAAAAAATCCAAATCCATATTTTTTTCAAGCAGAATATAGTAGGAGAGAGGATATTTTAAAAAATAGTAAAATAAAAAATATCTTTAATCTTTTAAGTAAATTTTATTTTCCACGAATAGTTTTATTATTTGGTTCATATGGAAAAAACATCTACAATAAACATTCAGATATTGATTTAATGATTATAAGCGAAGAAAAATATCATGAAAATATTGATAGAAAAATAAAAATTCTCCCATATGATATTCATCCAGTTTTTTTAGATTTTGAAGAATTTAAGCAATCAGCTACAAAAAAAGAATTCAATGTAGTAAATGAAGCCATAAAACAAAATATTATTTTAAATGGAATAGAAGATTACTATCAATTAATAAAAAATATCGATAAATAAGAATAATATTTAAAAAATGTATCATGAACATTTTGGATAAATATCATCCATAACTCAAATCAATATTTTAGAAAATGAGTAATCTCGTGTCTCATTAATCATGTTAAAAACCCATTTATTAATAAATAAAAAAAAACTTGTTAGTCATATAAAGAACAGTTAGTATACTATTAAACTATTAACTTCTAATTACTGGACAAACATACCTATAGTAATTACCCATATATAAAGATATCCATCCTACACACTCCAATACCAAAACAAGAAGAAACTACAAACAAGAACTAATTTCATAGACTATATCCCCCCCCCCCCGAATGCTAGGAAGTTAAACAATTGAAATTGACTGTTTTAGCCTTTTGAAACTGTGTTTTTTTTTAGTTTGCGTGCGCTAGGGCAGTTTTTTGTGATGGTTTTTATAACTTTTTTTTTGAGTATTTTTTTTGTGTTGGGGTTTTTTTGTGGGGGTTTTTTTTTATGAGTTTCGTCGTATGTTTGTTTTGTTTTTTGGGGATACTCGTCTTTTTATTTTTTTAAATTTTCGTTCAGGTACTTCATATATGTATATTTTTAGGGATTTTTCTATCATTTCTTTAAATATTGTGAGTGCTATTTTATAATCTTTTTCTTTGAATATTTGTAGGATGTTTTTTCTGAATAGGCCTATTAAGTAGTTTGTATTAACTTTTTTGTTATGGTTGTTCTTTTTTTTCTTTAAGGTCTTTTGTGCTTTTTCTTGTATTCTTTTGTGTCGTTGTTTTTCTCTTAGAATGTTGTCTGTGTAGTTTTTTATGTCTTGTACCATGTTATAGGTGAGTATTTGTGAGTAGAAGTCTTGTTCTATGGCTATTTTTGTGTATCCGCTTATGTTTTCTAGATATAGTTTGTTTTTTAATACTTCGAATGATTTTTCGATTTCCCATCTTTTACGGTATAATTCAGTAATTTCTTCGTAATTTGCCTCTTTTAGTGAGAAATTTGTTATCAAGTGTATTTCTTCATCTTTTTTTGGGATTTTAATAAGTCTTAATTCAAGATCTCCCATTTTTAAAAGATTTTTTTTAGTTTTTTCATCTTTAATATGATTTAATCGTGAGATATTAAGTTCTATGTTCATAATTCCGTTATTGCTTTTGATTTTCTTTTTTTCTTTTTTATATTGGTTGTTTTTCACTCTAGCTATGAATTTTATATTGTTTGAGATTAAATAATGGAATAGTTCGAATGATGGGTATCCTCTATCGAATATTAGGAGCTGTTCCTCTTTTTTGAAATGTTTCAATGCATTTTTCATGTTATACTTGCTTAGTTCTTTTTCACTAGTTTTATAAGGTGCTATTTGAAAGTCAATCATCATATGATTTAAGCAATCATAAACCCCACTTGTTTGTGCTTTAGTTTTAATAATATCTGTGTCTGTTCCTATTATTCCTCCATATTCACCTTTTAATAATCGATGATTAGGTAAATCAGCTACACAACCATCGATTCCCAGCACAATATATCCTTTAAACCTTTCAACAGGAGCTGTTTTATAAAATCTTTCGAGATAATTATCATTAACTTTCTTGAATACTAAAGGGTTAAACTTCATTCTAGCTTGATAAAATGCTTCCCTTGTAAATTCAGGAATATTCAAATTAGAAAAAAAATTATAAACTTCCATGGACTGACTTAAACCGTTTTTATTCAACATAAAACAAGCCACTCTATTAAAATGCAACACTCGTTCTCGAGTAAAAGCACCTTCAACTAATCTACCTAATTCAAGAATATCTTCACTCATAAAATCTTCAAACACACTATTAACACGATTAAACAATTTATTAATACTATCACACCTCCACAATAAGATATTAATAAATTTAACACTAATAACAAATAAAATTAACTATTAAAGAAAAAAGAACAAACAAAAAACAAGAAAAAGAACAAAATCAGAACAAAAATAAAAACAAAAAATCAACAAAATACTTAAATCAAAAACAAACAATTAGATAACCTTAAAAATGTATATACAAATTGTTTAACTTCCTAGCATTCCCCCCTAAACATATAAAGAACTTAAAGTCACTTATAAAAAAATTAAGCAAGAAAAATTATCATATTCATGAAAATAAGCTATTTAACCCATCCCTAATTTTCCACCCATTTCCTTATTTAAGTAAATATCACGAAAAATCTTTAAAAAAAATGAGTCATAATTCTCGATTTTGCCCTATTTCCCCATTATTTTATCCAAAAATACTAGATAAAATCTCAAGTAGGCTGATAACATCTACACAATCTTCTAAAAAAATAATTATAAAAATGATTCATTATCTTTAATGAATATAATCAAAAAAGCGCTACTACCCAAACACACGAAAGATAATAACAGAATGAAGCTAAAAAAAAGAATATAGTGTTTTTACCAGAAATTTATAATGTTATATTAAAAATTATAATTTCATATTTTTATAATAACTCTTTAATTAAAAAATTGTTATAGAAATCGTGACATAAATTTAAAAATTAGTGATGTTTGAAGTGAAAATGTAAAAAATAAGAGAAAATGGAAGAGAAGAATAAATTAATTCTTCCCAAAAAGATTTTTTAGGCTTTTCTGTATGCTTTGAATTTGATGGTTGCTAGTTTTTTGTATGCTAAGTTGGTTATGGTTATTTTTAGTGTGTTTGTTTTTTTGTTGAATGTGTATTTGATGTATTTGCTTGCTTTT
>NZ_LWMW01000134.1 GCF_001639285.1 Methanobrevibacter cuticularis
AAATACCACAACAAATCCCAACATAACATAAGAAACCAATTGATAAAAAAAGAACAAAACAAAAGAACAAAACAAAAAACACATAAAAAAATAAAAATACAAAAACACTTTACGAACTACTGATTATAATATAAATTAATTATATTGATAATATTCAAAAATACTAATGAAATTTAGAATATTCAAAAATATTAATAATGTTAAGAATATGAAAAATATTAATTAATATCACTAATATTCAAAATATTAAGAATATGAAGAATATAGAATATCTAGAATATGAAAAAGTTCTGTAATTAAGAACCATCAAAATACAAATAGTGCTAACCTTTAGTAACAGCTAATGGAGTAACTCTAGCTACAAGTTTAGCTATTCCTGTGTTATCTGAAGTTCGAACAACTTCATCCACATTTTTATAAGCACCCGGGGCTTCTTCAGCCAAAACTGGCATTGAATTAGCTTTGACAAGTATTCCTTTATCTTCAAGGCTTTTCTTAATTTCTTTACTGTTGTATATTTTTTTAGCACCAGTTCTACTGAGTTTTCTGCCTGCACCATGAGCAGTAGATCCAAAAGTTTCTTCCATAGCTATTTCTGTTCCATGAAGAATGTATGAAGAAGTACCCATAGTTCCAGGAATAAGTACAGGTTGTCCAATTCCCCTATATTCAGAAGGAACTTCAACTCTTCCTGGGCCAAAAGCACGAGTAGCTCCTTTTCTATGAACAACAAGCTCGGTTTTTCTTCCTTTTATTTCATGAACTTCTTTTTTTGCAATGTTATGAGCCACATCATAAATGACACTCATTCCCATATCTTCAGCATCTCTTTTGAATATTTTTTCAAAAGTTTCTCTAACCCAATGAACCATCATTTGCCTATTAGCCCAGGCATAATTAGCAGCTGCGGCCATAGCTCGGAAATAATCTTGAGCTTCATCAGAATCAACAGGAGCACAAGCTAATTGCCTATCTGGAATATTAACATGATGACGTTTGTAAGCTTTATCCATAGTGCGCAAATAATCAGAACATACTTGATGTCCACAGCCTCTTGAACCACTATGAACCATTATAGTAATAGTTCCAGGATCAAGATTGAAAGTTTTAGCTACTTCCTCATTGAATATCTCATCAATTTTTTGAACTTCTAAAAAATGATTTCCAGAGCCAAGAGAGCCAAGTTGAGGTATTCCTCTTTTTTTAGCCTTATCACTAACCTTGTTTGAATCTGCATCTAACATCCGTCCATTTTCTTCCAAAAACATTAGATCTTCTTCCCATCCATACTCATTTTCAACAGCCCATTCTGCTCCAAAATCAAGAACATTATTGATTTCATCATCTTTAAGGCGGATTTTCCCTTTACTTCCAACTCCAGATGGTATATTTATAAATAGCTGATCTAAAATTTCTTTCATCCTTGGTTTTATATCTTCTTCTGTAAGGTTAGTTCTAATCATTCTTACCCCACAGTTAATATCAAAACCAACGCCACCAGGGCTTACTACCCCAGTACGCCAACTAAATGCTCCAACTCCCCCAATTGGAAATCCATATCCAAAATGGATATCAGGAAGACCAATAGAAAACTTCTGAATACCTGGTAAGCATGCCACATTAGCTATTTGCTCAATAGCTCCATTTTCCAGGTTATTCAATGCTTCTCTCTCGAGATAAAGTCTTCCAGGGACCCTCATTTCCTTTTTATAACTACTTGGAATCTCCCAAACGTTTTCACGAACTTCAGTAATGTTATCTTTTATTCCCATAAAAATCAACTGTTATTAATGTAAATAAATATCATAATGATTATAATCAATGAAATAGTAGATAATATAATCTTTAAAATTAATTATCTTATTTTTATTAATTTGATTTATTATTCTCGTTATTAAATATGTCATAAGGATTATTAAAATTTGTCATTATCTCATAATTTTTCAATATTACAATTTTACAAATTATAAATTATAAATTATAAATAAAAATTATAAAATAAAGAATACTGATATTTGCTTATATGGAATTAAATATGATGAAAAACTATATGATGAAAAATTATGGTTTATTAAGATTATTTCTATTAAAAAAGAATATCCTAATGATGAAAATATATATTCAAAGGTTAAAAAGTGTTAAATTTATAAATAAAATCGCAAATTATCTATATTATAATTTACAAATCCAAAATAACTCTAACTTTAGATATATCACTAGTCACAACTTTCATCATGTGAAAAGTAATAGCTTTAACTTCAGAACCTTTTTCATGAATATTCCAATCAATATTATCCCCAATAGCTTTTGCTTTGAGTAGATAAATATTTTGTTCTTGGAGTTCATCTTTTTTTATAGTTATTTCAAATTTTGAGAAGAACAAGAGTTCAATTTCATGAAGAAATAATAGCTCTTCTAAAAAATCATACAATAATGAAACTAAATCCTCAGATTCTATATAAATTTCTCTAGATATGTTTTCAGAGACTTGTTTTGTGTTAGTCATAACATTAAACATAGCTAATGCTGCATTTTCATAAGCTTCTTCTAAAGTCTTTCCATAAGCCCAATATCCAATATCTGCTGTAACATCAAAAAATTCATATTTTTTATTGATATTTTTTTGATTTTCAGAAATTTCGCCCTTCATGTTTAACACAACTTACAAATATATCTATTTTAGTTTATTAAAGCATTCCTACTAGAAATTATGGATAAATAGCTATTTCAAAGAAGTTTTGATATGGAAAATATTACTTTTCAAATGCTCTCTTTCTCTTTCTTTATATGTATTTTTCAACTCATTATAGTATGTGAGTGATAATATGGTAAAAAATGTAAATCAACATTTAAGAAATAACTTAAGAAACGACTTAAGAAAAAGAAATAATGTCTCTGATATATTTTTCTTTAATAGACTCAGCATTCAATCTTGCATGGTGATACTCTGTGTTTTCACAGTATTACTTTTAAGTGTACTCTCAGTAGCTAGTACTCCTAATCCTAGTATTTTATTTGGTATATAATTCTAAAATTATTATATAATCAGAAAAATATACTACCAAACCTCCATTAGCTATTAACCATAGTGCAATTCCAGAGATAAATCATGCAAGCTTTTTTTCTAGGTTTAAAACATACAATAGATACCGGACTTGATGATAAATTTAACTTTTAATTTGTTGGTAAAAATATAAAAATAATTTACAATCAAAATAATCTGTAAATAACTATTGGTAAAAATATAAAAATAATTTACAATTAAAATAACCTGTAAATAAGATATTGGAGTTGGATTAATAATTAGAACCCTTCATAAATGAACTATCAGTTTTATTCATATAAAATACATATAATTATTGATAAATACACAATATTGTATAGTATTAAGGATATTAAAATATACTCAATCATCCATCATGTTAATATTTTTACAAAATATTAAATTAGGTTGATAGTTATAAAATACACTTATTCACATCTTCAGGATCAAATCTCAATATAATTTGTCTTGAATTTCCTCTAACCCCTTTTCCTGTGAATTTTGTATCTATCAATCTCAAAAATTCTAATTTTTCTAAAGTTCTGTTGAATGTAGCATAACTAACCTCTTCATCTTCTAAAAAGAGCTCAGATAGCTCTCCTGCATTTAAAATCTTTTTATTGCTAGCAATTATTTTTAATAAAGCTATTTCCGTGTCATTTAATGATTTTACAGCCTCAAATAAATTAATAGAAAGATTTTTATCCATAGCCTCATCTAAATGCTTTTTTTCTACTGATTTTGATGCATTGGCTTCAGCTATGTTTCCACATACCCGAAGCAAATCTATCCCAACTCTTAAATCTCCACTATCCAGAGTATAATCAGTTATATCCTCTATTATATCCTCACTAATAACTCCCTCATAAAACCCAGCTCTTGCTCTATCAGTTAAAATATTAAGAATTTCGGATCTAGTATAAGGTTGAAAAACAATTTCATGAGGAATGAAAACTGTGTTTACATTCTTATCTAAAGCAAATCTAAATTCAAAATCAGAAAGAATCGCAAACAAACCTGTTTTGACACCAACATATTCTTCATAAGCTCTTAAAATATCATAAAATATCTTATTAGCATGTTGATTTTGGAACAAGTAGTCAACATCATCAAAAGCTACAAGAAGAGCCTTATTTTCATCAGACAAGTATTTCATTATCTTTTGATAGATTCTAGAAAAAGGAACTCCTGTTTCAGGAGGTTGATGACCAAATATCTTTTTATGTATTTGAGAAAAGATTCCAAAACGAGTTGTATGCAATTGACAATTAATATAACAACAAAATATTTTATCAGAAGTATTTTCAACCATCTCAAAAACTTTTCTAATAGCTGTTGTTTTTCCTGTTGCACACGCCCCTAAAACAACGGAATTAACAGGCCTACCATCTTTTAAAGCAGGTCTAATCGACATTGCCATAGCTTCCATCTGTGAATCTCTGAAATTGTAGTTTTCAGGCATATAGTCTGGATTAAAAGCATTGATATTTTTGAATATTGTTTCATCGTGAAGTAAGATATCTTCAATTCCCATATGTTATTATTTGTTTAAAGTCATATAAAAAACTATATTTTTCTATGATTTCTAATTTGTTACTAACAAATATGAAAAAGATATTGGATAAAATAAAAATTTAATAAATTATTATTAGATTAAAAAAACAAGATTCAAGAACTTAGATTAATAATTTCAGCATTTTCATTGTTGGATATCCAATCAATCAGTTTTTCAGCATATTTTAACTTTTTTTGCTTTATTTCATCTGCTTTAGCTATTTTTGAAGTAATGTTTGGTCGTGAATAGCTAGTTGTCATATCTCCAAAATCCATTCCAGCTAAAATAATTTTTTTAGCACCTAATTCAATAGCTAAAAAAACAGCCCTATCACCATCAGTAAAACCACCCAAATTATAAAGATTACCATGAGGAAAAGACTGAGTAGTACCTAAAACCTTTTTAAATCTTCTTGCATATTTATTTATCTCTTCTAAATTATTACCATGTGCATGAAGAACAAAAAAAGATCCTTTTTCATTTGCAGATAATAAATCTTCTAATTTCCCATCCAAATCCGTGACTACTATATCTGGAACTAAATCTTCTTCTAAAAGAGCAGTTGTAGCTCCATCAGCAGCTATTGAAATATAATTTTCAATATCAAATTCTTCTTGAATACATTTTATATTCTCCTTTAAAGAAGGTCCTGCTCCAAAAACTACAAATAGCTGATTTTGATTAAGTTCTTTGTGATTATTAAGACTATTTACATAATCTAAAAATTCATCAAAAGAATATGCTCCAGTATCTTCCAAACTTTCATTTAAATATCTAGCTGATTTTTCATCATCATCTTTAGAAAAATTAAAATCATTCAAAATTCTGTTATACCATTTATTCCATGTTTCAAATTTCATTAGTTATGATTTGTATATTATATAAAATAAGCTTATTTAAAATATATGGGACTGTCAAAATGTTAGTTGGTAAGAAAAATTTCTCTTCTAAAAATCAAGTATTTGTAAATTCAAGCTTAAAATTCAATTTTAAAAATTGTATCAACTAACAAATTGACAGTCCCTGTAATTTTTATTTATGTAAGTATGATAGCTATTTTTATTTTGGTGTTAATTTTTTAATCTTAGTTGTTAATTTTTTGATTAAATCAATTTAATGTATTGAAATCAATATTTATCTTGAAATTACTCTTGGATTTATATATTATGAATGTTAATAGCTATTTTTATGAGAGAATTGGATCCTTTAAATGATTTTGCTTTTTTAAAGTGTATGGGTGAAAACGGTGATGAGGAGCAGTTATTATCATTTATAAACGCAATACTTGAAAACAGAAATAAAATAATAATAGAAAACAGGATACAAAACATTTCTATGGCAGAAATATTAGATAATGTGGATATTAATGAGAATACTAAGTTATCTGCAGAGAAACTAAAAGATAAGTATTGTATACTTGATATAAGATCAAAAACAGATAATAAAGAGATAATTATAGAAGCACAAAGACAGAATACTGGTGAGATGATAAAAAGATCACTTTTCTATGCATGTAATATCTACAGACGCCTTATAAAAGAAGGGCAGAACTACCAAAAACTACCAGAAGTAATAGCTATCAACCTAATAGACTACAAAATGAAAAATAATGACAACATACACACATTCTATCGATTAATAGACATACCATCAATAAAAACCTGTACTCCTAAGTTTTTAGAAGGCATAGAAATACACTTCATAAGCATGCAAAACTTTAAAAAGATAAAGAACAAAAATATTAACAACTTTCTACACCAATGGTTAATATACTTTGATAAAAACACAACCCCCAAATTATTAAACAAGGTGATAAAAATGAACAAAACCATAGGAAAAACACAAAAAAAACTAGACCTCATATCCATGAATGATGAAGACTACAGAATGTATGAAATGCGAGAAATGGCACACTACGACGAAATAACCCTCAAACACACAGCAACACAAAAAGGAATAGAAATAGGAAGAAAAGAAGGAATGGAGAAAGGAATTGAAAAGGAAAAAATTGAAATTGCAAATAATATGAAAAAAGCAAATCTTCCACTAAAAGAAATAAACAAATTCACAAAACTCCCTATAGAAAAAATAGAGAAACTATAAATCTTCCATTAAAATATAAAAAAAGATTCTTAATATTTTTATAAAAATTACATTTTAAATATCATGATTAGCCTATAGAACTATTTTTTCCATTTAAAATTATTCATCGACTACGGTTATCAAATATCTTATCAATATGTTAATTTTTTTACTACTTTTATGCATATAAGTTTCAAAATATGATTTACTAAAAACTGTGTGTTCTTATTTTATTTCTGTAAAAATGATTTCTACTTCCCCTCATTATCACAAAGCTAATTATATCAGTAGATCAAATAATTACCAACAATCCATTTTTATATAATTATATGTCTATCTAACAGGCAATATAAAGCTTTTAAAAGGATTTACATTCATAATAACCACTAAAACAAACTATACTCTCCCTCCCAACTTATAAATAAATATATAAAACTGTTTTTAACTTAAAAAATGGATTACAGTGAAAATAAAAAAAATGAAAATAAAAAAAATAATTAAAAAGCGTTGTTAATATATTAGTAACTACAGCTTATTTAAAAAAAATTATAGAGGCATGTATGCTGCTTTTTTAACAATATACGGGGTTTTTTTAGAACCATACAAGATATCTAAATTGTTATTAAGCCTGTTATCATCTTTATAAAGATAAAGACTAATATAACCTAAATGAATATAACCTGTAGAAGGATCTATCTGGCCTCCCTTCTTAGAATTAAAAGCATTCATAACCTTTGCAGGTATTAAAATCTTAACAGATTTACCTTTTTTCAATGATTTCACAGTATATTTTTTGTTTTCATACTTAAATTTACGATAACTATAAACTGATATTTTAGTAGCAGGCATTGTCTTTTTGCCAACATTTTTAACAACAACATAAACACCTTTACTGGTTTTTTTACTAAATTTCAATTCAAGATCCTTATTTAGAACTTTAGCTGAGCTTACAGCACCAACAGATAAAATCATAGCTGATGCAAAAAACACAATAGCCAAAATAGCTATTAATTTCCTATTATTTATCATGATAATTTCTCCTCATTTTTTTATAAATAGATTTATTAAACAAATTTTTAATTTTCTCTGTACTATTTCTATTATCGGCAGTATGTGTTGTAGCACACACTATTAATCGCGTAAAATACAATTAAAAGGCAATTAATACTAAAATAAATAGTAATAAATGCTTTTTATAATTATTTAGTTTATCACGCACTTTTTTAACGCCTCAATTAAATTTTTAATATTAAATTTTTTAATTTTATAAAACAATACACAGTATTAATTTTTATGAATATTATTTTCTAAATATCATTATTAGCCTATAGAACTATTTTTTCCCATTTAAAATAATCCATCAACAACATTTATCAAAGATTTCGTCAGTCTATTGATTTTTTTATTACTTTGATATGTATAAGTTTCAAAAATGATAGTTTTTACACCAAATCTTACTAAAGGGTTTGTGATATATTTTGGACTTGTTTGTGATGATGGATATGAATAATGAAGACCTTTAATCTTTCTAATAATTTTTATAGCTATTTTTTTAGATTTAACACTGTTTAATGGAGCAAATAAGAAATTCTTCTTCCCATAACCAGCAGATACACTTCCCACATTAGCATGAACATCAATGAGTAGGTTGTACTTAGACCTCTTAGCATGAGGGAGTATGAATTTATTAGCTAATAATTGCCCATTCATTCTGCCAGCACCATAGTTCTTAGGATTTCTTGTAACAACCACTTTGTAGACATAGTAAGAATATTTTAATTTACCATTCTTGGCTAATAGGTTTTTATAAAAACTTTTATGCACTGCATTTTCAAGAGGGTGGATTCCAATAATATAAGCTACTTTGACTTTAGAATTTTTGTTCCCTAGTTTAATTAACTGCACATAGCCCTTATTATTTTTACCTAATAATTTTTTATCAAAAACTAGGGATTTTTTATCAACTGCATTTACTGTACCCATAATACTAATAGCTAATAACATAGCTATTAAGCTAATTAAAATTAATGCTAAATATCTCTTTTTGCCATTGCTATTTTTATTTTCATTAAACATTAGATTCTCCAGTTCATTACTATTATTTAGTAAAAACTATGTGTTCTTATTTTATTTCTGTAAAAATGATTTCCACATCCTCTCACTATCAGGAAGTTAATTATGCCCTTAGAGTAAATTATTACCAACGATTCTTTTTTATATAATTATGTGTCTGTTTAAAAGGCCATATAAATCTTTTGAAAGGCTTTACATTCATAATTACCACTAAAACAAACTATATCCCCCCCCCCCCAATTATAAATAAATATATGAAACTGTTTTTAACTTAAAAAATGAATTAAAATAAAAATAAAACAAAAAAAATTAAAGTCCTTAGTACTAAAAAGATGAAGCTAAAAATGTTTTAAAAGTTAATAGCCATATCATAGAGTTCTTAATAGAAATCCAAGAAAAATAGAAAAATTCGAGAATATTAAATGAATATACAATAAGTCAAATTCTTAAAAAAGAATAAAAAATAGCTAAATGTTTAATCACTGGATACTTCTTTTATTTTGCATTTAACGACTTTTTAAAGAGTTATTAGTCCAAGATAAGTCATCAATGGAACAATTTTAAGTGCAGAAGATTTTATAAATTTTGATAGGAAATAGATATTATCCTTTTTATTACTAGTAGATCTTCCAACATAATTTCCATTATCATTTCCAGCGAAAACTTTTAGATGAGTTTTATTATTTACATTAGAAACCCTATAAATAACAATATTCCTCCGATTATCTCCATAAGGATCTTTAGCAAGTAAAACAAGGGTAATTTTTTCAGAATTTAAGAGTTTTTTAGAGGATAGTTTTCCTTTTTTAAAGTATTTAGGACTGTTAGGAATAATTACATATTCCCCATAATTTAATTTAAATGAATATTTCTTATTAAACCCATAAAAATTAGAAATAGCTTTAACATGACCAGAAGGAGATTTAATTAGAAAATGGCCAATTCCCAATTTTTTAACAGTTTTATAAGCTTTAGAAAATCCAACTTGAGTGATTTTACCTTTTGTTACCATGTTAGTTCCTATTTTCTCAAGGTATTTAACTAAATTAACCTTATCTGCACCACCAACTGAAACAAACCAACCATCTTTAAAAACTATTGTATGTGGGAAATAACCATTCTTTGTTTTATATTCTTTAACTGCTAATTTATTTTTGTATCTTACTTTTTTAATATGTAAGTTAGCTGCATAACTTGAATCTCTCCTATATCCATAAACAAAATCAGTTTTATTAATTTGTACTACAACAGCAGAACAACCATCTTCTAATTCTGCATTCTTATTAGAATTTGAAGTTTTATTTAAATCAGCAGCACTAACACTATTTATCATGCAAAAACTTAAAAAAATAGCTAAAATAGCTAAAATAACTATTGAGCTAATTGAGGTTGAGAACCAATGATCTTCCCCCCCCCTCATTCTATTATTTTTATTAAAACTTAATTTACTTAAAATTTTCATTTAATCACTATCTATTTAGAAAAATACATTTAATCACTATCTATTTAGAATAAATACATTTAATCAATCTATCAATTCTACCAAGGAGTTTCAGAATAAACACTTATACGATGATATGTATTCTGATTCCAATTTACAACTCCACCAAAACGATTATTCTCACCACTAATATCTACAGGAATCCATTTATTATTTACAAGTACTTGAAGCCAGATATGACCTAACCAACCACTTTTTCTAAAATCAGATCTACTATGAATATATCTTGTAGGTAATCCAACTGACCTTGAAAGTGCTGCATAGGCATGAGACATGTCCACACAATTACCTTTTCCTATTTTAATAGTTTTTCCACCACCATATCTTGTATTATAATAGTAAGAATATTTGATATTAGTAATAGTCCAATTAAAAATAGCTTCAGCTTTTTCATACTTAGTTTTCTTACCTTTTGTTATTTTCTTTGCAAGATTTTTAATATATGTACTTTTACTGGGAGTCCATGATGTAGATTTCAAATATTTAGATAAGTCAGTTTTTTTATAGTTATTGTACAATTTTAAAGTTTTTCCATTGTTATTAATGGCATCCTGTTTATCTAGATTAATGTAAACTGTTTTAGGAAGGTGATTATATTTAGTTATTGCTAAAATTTTGCTAAACATGAAAAAAAGAGTTTCATATTTAATTTTTTTCTTTGATTGTGATTTATAATAGCTTGGAACTTTATTATACTTATCTACATAATTTAAAACATATTTAGCTATTTTATAATAACTTTTTGTTTGATATTTACCTTTAATAGAATCTCCTTTTACATTTTTAGAACTTTTAATCCCCACTTTAATTTCAAAATCCGAATTATTCTTATTATATTTATAAACAACAGTTTTAGACATTAAATAAAAAAAACTCCTTGATGAAACATTTTTATCCATTACCATTACAGTTTTAGGAACATGATTATGCTTATCCAGATGATTATAAACAATTTTAGAGTTTTTAATAACTGTATTTTGAGAAACAGTGTCGTTATCGGTAGTATTTATTGTTGCATTTACACTACTTATCATGCTAAAACTTAAAAAAATAGCTATTAAAACAAATAACAATATGAATCCTTTATTTCCATTATTTTTATTAAAATACGTCCTAATTTTATCAACCCATATAAATCATGACCAATAATTCATCTTTATGTTTTATATGATTATACATCTATTTAAAATAGCATATAAAGCTTTTGAAAGGATTTACATTCATAATTACCATTAAAACAAATTATATGCCCCAGCCCCCAATTATAAATAAATATATAAAACTGTTCTTATCTTAGAAAATGAATTAGGGTAAAAATAAAATAAAAAAATTAAAATATGCTAAAGCTTGAAAGTATATGAAACTGTTCTTATCTTAGAAAATGAATTAGGGTAAAAATAAAGGCTCTGTAGAAATCATATTTTGATTTTTATGTTAAATGTTTTTGTGTGACGATATATGTTATAGCATAGATTTTTTAACTTAGTTTCTTTATTTCTTAGTCGGTCACTTCTACTTTGATTTTTATC
>NZ_LWMW01000135.1 GCF_001639285.1 Methanobrevibacter cuticularis
ATGGTTCTTCCAGTGCAAAATCCAACACTATATCAATCACAAAAACAAGTATAAAAATCTACCTCATCAAAGTAAGTGCTAAAACTGTAAAATATCATGGAAAAAGATACAGAGTTTACTATAAAACCTATTATATTAAAAATTATGGTATTTTAACAGGCTCTAAACTATTCCAAAAATCTTTTAAAGGTTTCACACTAAGCAAAATCAGCAAAACAAGCAACATAAAAACAAACTACAACAAAACCAAAAAAATCCTAAAAACTACTGTCAAAAACCTTGCATATGCAAAAATAGCTAAAATCAAAATAAAATTCTACAAAAGAATCGCATAAAAAAGCCTTTAGATAATAGTAAAAGCTTAAAAAATTTAAAAAAATTTTAAAATATGAGAGGATAAATTAATTTTTTTCCATTATTCTCTCTTACTTTTTTTTGTTAAATTGGATAGGAATCTTTTTTTAATGTCATGATTTCTTTTTTAGAATATTATGATGTTTTTTTGGCGATATAGTTGTATACTTCTTTCTATGTTCTTTTTTTTCTCTAGGCTATATTGAAATTTTGCTTTGATAAGCTTTTTTTTTAATGTTTATACTTTAATTGGTGTTAATAGATTTAATTCTGTTTCCATATCAGTATTTTTCCTGTAAATTTAAAAGGAATTTCACCAAAAGGGGCAATGATTCACTAAATCATATAAATAGCTATTTTTTCTCATATATTCTATTTATTTTATTAATTAAACTTTTTAAAATCATGGAGCTGAATTAATTTATTTTTTATATTTTGAATCAAATAACAAGGATGATCTTCAGGAATCAAATCATACAAATTCATTTGAACTAAAAGCTGATGATTACTTGAATAATCCATTCAAACCATAAATAACATAAATTAATATTTTAATAACCATAAATAACATAAATTAATATTTTAATAACCATAAATAACACAAATTAATATTTTAATAACCATAAATATGGATTGTATCCCGTATTATAAATAATTGAGAGGAGAATTAAGAAAAAAAAATAAAAAGAATTATGAGCTACCTCTGTGCATGTATTTTTTTTAGTAGTTGTTAATAGATTCCTGTGGATTTAATTAGATTTTTTAGTGATTTTTTGCAATAAGAATAAATTTATATATTTGATGATACATATACTAATATAGGTCATTAATTTTTGAAATTAGATAATTGAAAAGGATATTTTATATGAAATGGGGAATAAATTAGGTGATTTAAATGAACAATTTATATGAAATGGGGAATAAATTAGGTGATTTAAATGGATAGTTTAGGTGAAAGAAGAAAAAAATCTATAGGTAGTAAAACTGCTAGTTTATTAGTTGCTCAAATATCTAATGAATTATATAACCATTCTTTGTATATGACATTTGCTAATTATTTTGCACTAAATGGCCTTGATAAATTAAAAGACTATTATATTGGTAGGGCTGAAGAAGAAATTGAACATCATCGTTGGATCGCAGATAGATTGAACTATGCTGACATTGAATTTTCTTATCCTGCTATAAATGCCATAGATATAGAAATTGATGATAAAGTTGAACCTTTCATAACCACAGTAGATGCTGAAATAGAAACAACAAAAAGAATATATGAAATAGTTAATGCAGCTAGAGAAGAAGAAGAGTGGGAAACTGTTTACTGGCTCCAAGAATTATTGGTTAATGAACAAACTGAAGAAGAACATATTAGTAGAAAATATTTAAAAATTGCTCAACAAAACGATGCTGATTGGTTAACTAAAGCTGATATTATCTTAAGTGAATATCAAAAATCAACTGAAAAAGAATAATTTTTTAATAATTATTTTTTTATTATTTTTCTGTATTCATTTTATTTAAATTTGCACGATTTTATACTGCACTAATATATTTTTGTAATATGGTTCTTATTTTACAATAAACATCGTATTAATAAAATATCTTAAGAGTTTGTCAAGCACGTCTACAATAAGCAACACTATTAGCTCTGGATTAGAAAATCGTAGGTATCATACCAATTTATAAAATAACTTTTTAAGATTAAAATATTATATTTTTATAAGAATAAATGACTTATCGGAATTTTTAAAACTCTTGGATGATGTGTTAGTCTAAAAAACAGCTATTCTGAATATAATTTATCACAATATTTATATTATAGAAAGTACATATTTTTAGTAAGTAATATATCAGATTAAAGATTTAAAAATTGTGTTATTATATATGTATGTAAATAGATTTTATTAGAGATAAAAGAAGGTGTATAAGTGGTCAAATTAGGAGTTGTGATTATAGGATTCATATTAGCAGTTTTAGTAAAGCTATTACTAGGCCAATTGGAATTAATAGGATTGTTAGTGGTTGGTTTCTTAGTCGGATATATGGCTCATGAAGGTGCTTTTGGAGGGCTAGTTAATGCAGCTATTGCTGGTGCTTTAGGAGGAATCATTGCAAGTATATTGTTCATTTTGTTTGGAGCATTATTTGGTCTTGCAAGCCTTTTAGTATTTGGATTCGTGGGAATTTCAGCAATTATAGTGTATTTAATCTATTATGCAATAATTATGGGAATAACTGGAGCTATTGGAGGTGCTTTAGCAGGATACAGATAGCTATTTGTATAAAATATATTTACACACAATAGCTATTTTTTTTTATATATTTACACATAATAGCTATTTTTAAAATAATCATTTCATAAATAATATTTTTCTATTTTTAATGCTATCTTTTAAAAATCTTTTTTTATTATTCTATTATCATATTATAATTAATTTCACTGTTATATTATTCATAAATTCAAATGTATATCCAATATTTGATTACTTAACTTTTGATGGATTTATTTGTTTTTTGATTTATGAATCTTGTTGATTTTGTTTCTTTAATTTTCAATAATCTAGAAAATTAAATAGAAACTGTTATAATAAGAAAACAGATAATATAATTTAATGATAAATTTATTAACATTGTAATTTAATTAAGATATAATTTAAATATTACTTGGTGATTGAATGGAGTTTGAAGATATATACAAGGGTATCGATTGGAAATATTTCATAATTGGAGCTGCTTTGTTTGCATTCATAGCAATTGCAGCTATGGACTATAATTTAGATATTATATTAGTTTTTTCATCTGTTGGGTTGTTAATCATAGGATATAAATCACGAAATTTAATTCAAGGGGTTGTCTTGGGAGCATTGGGAACAATACCATTATTTATTGCAACTATTTATGGTGAACGTTTAGGAGAAGTAGTACCTGGTAATGATATTGTTTTCTGGATATTAATATCATTTTTAGCTATTGGTGCATTTTGTGGTTTTACTGGCGCTTATTTTAGCAGATCAAGAAAAATTGCAATTGAAAAACAAGCATCCATAGGCAAAGGAAGAAAAAAGAAAAATACATAATAGGTAAATGAATTTAATAGTGAAATCATAGGGTAACTAGGGTTTCAGGCTTTTCCTTCAATGAATCAAATAAGTCTTTTAAATTCCCCTTAACAAAATCACAAATAAAACGAACAATATTCTCATTGAAAATCTGTAATCATGGACTATGTTGGGGGGGTTTTTTTTATTTGATTGAAATCTATTTTTTTAAAACCATAGCCATCAACGCAATCAATTTTTAATAAATTTAAAAAATTCCTTATTTTATATTGAAAAATAATTCTTGGATAAAACTCTTGAATTAATAAAAAAAGAATATGCTATAAAAATGGATATTAGGATTAAAAACTAAATAATATTAAATAATAAAAGAAGTGTTAAATGAAAAATGGATATTAGGATTAAAAACTAAAGAATATTAAATAATAAAAGAAGTGTTAAATGAAAAATGGATATTAGGATTAAAAACTAAAGAATATTAAATAATAAAAGAAGTGTTAAATGAAAAATGGATATTAGGATTAAAAACTAAATAATATTAAATAATAAAAGAAGTGTTAAATGAAAAAATTAGGTTATTATTTTTTCAAGTCCTCCTTTTTCAAGGGCTGTTTTTATTTCAAGAGCAATTCTTCTTCCCATACTCATTGCTTCCCCATATTTTAAATAGCTGTAAGATGAACCATTCATAAAAGTATTAGTTCCTCCATCTGTTCTTGCACTTATTTCAAATACAATAACTTCAAGATTATCATTTACAAGAGTCTGCATACAAAATGGACCATTCATTCCAGGGGATACTAATTTAGCTGCTGATTTAACTAATTTATCTCCTATTTCAAATACTTGAGGAAGTAGTGATTCTCTCATAACAACTGGATGGTTACCTGTTATCACATAAGATGGATCAAAATCAACATCAAGTTGATCTTTAGCTGGCATTCTAACTAAACCATCGATACTTGATTCATAACGACTGTCAATACCCATGAGTTCAACTTCATCATTTAATGCTGAGTAAAAATAATGTATACAATAATTACACCCAGTAACATATTCTTCAATATGTGCTTGAGCTACATCAGAATCTTCAATCCAATTTCTAGCTTTCATAGCTTCAATTTTTTTATTAAATTCTTCAGGTGAAGAAGCTACAAAGTATCCTCTTCCGCCTCTGGCTCCTGGAAATTTAACCATAACAGTTCTATCAATATCAGAAGGAGTATCGTATTTATAAGGTATTCTTATATCATTTTCAATTAATAGCTGTCTTTCTAGGTCTCTTTCAGCTTCCCATCGTAATATATCTCTATTTCCAAACATTGGAACATTAAAATCATCTTCTACCCTATCAAGTCCAGCATAAGCTACAAATGATCCATGAGGAATAACTATAGCATTCATATTTCTTAATTTTTCTTGAACATCATCATCTACGATGTCTTTAAATTCATCCACTATAATGTATTCGTCAGCTACTCCAAATCTTTTATAAGGAATATCTCTACCTTTTTCACACACAATAGCTGTTCTAAAACCTTCCTTTTTTGCACCATTTAAAATATGTAAAGAAGTGTGGCTTCCGAGGGTAGCTATTGTAATTTCATCTTTATTGTAGTTATCTAAAATATCTAAAATTTCTTGTTTCTGTATATTTCCCATAGTTTTTATCTCCTTTTTTAAGAGTACAGTTATATAGTTATTTTATATGAATATGAAACTAAATATCATTGAATGTCCCGAATTAACATTATCTATTTAATAATATACAAATATGAAATTAAATATCTATCAATACATTAATATAAACTTTTTGATTTGATTTTCCAGATTTTTATAATGCATTTTATAAGTTACGAAAGTGGAAATCATATGAATAGTTGTTATGAAGGTTATTAATATTAAACTTCAGTGAAATTCGCATTGATTCCATTTTTATTTATAATCTAATAAAATCTATTAACCTAATGGTGATTTAATACACTTTAATCAGGAATTTAATGATTCTATTAATTTTCAAAAGAATAGTCAATTAATTATTAAATTGAAACTTGTATTAGAAATTAATTTTAATAATTAATAATGACAATTCATATTAATTGATAGTGATTCATAGTTAATAAGAATTATGGTAAAAATGAAAAACAAAAAAATTCACTGAAACAGCTGAATCTCTGAAAAACATTAACTTAAAAATATTTGAAGTTAAAAATAAACATGGGATAATTAAACGATTAAATTAAGAAAAACACATTTAAATATTTGTAATTTTAATATAGCTTTAAGAGAAATTAAATAAAAATAAATAAAAAATAATTGAAAATTACTTAAAAAATAACTACATTAATAACTATATAATCATGATAACTATATAATAATTATATAATAAGTACACAATTACTTAGTATTTTTTTAGTCTATATTTCATATTTTATATTTCATATTTTTTTTATTATATATTATAATTATATATAATATATTATATATTTCATATTTTTCTTATTCTATATTTTATATTATATATTATATAATATCTTCTATTTAATATCTATAATTTGGATACAAAAATATGAACTGAAACCACAAAAATCATCGAAATAAAAATTACTACTCATATTCTCTTGTTGTTTGTTGCATAAAATATGAACAAAAGAATATTACTAAAGTAATTATTAAATAATAAAAATAACAATATAATAGATTAATAAAACACTATGTATTGTAAATTGTAATAATAAAAAATTGAAAATAAAAAAGGAATTACAGAAACAATTAAAAAAATTTTATTATGGATAACAGAAGAAAATAATGGCATTTATGAAATATACTTATATGATTTAATTGATTAAATAAAAAAGAAGAAGGAATTAAAATGTTAATTGGTTTAATTTCAGATACACATATAAAAGAAAATAATGAAGGAAAAGCGATTCCTCAAGCTGTTTTTGAAGGATTTAAAGACGTGGAATTAATTATCCATGCTGGAGATTTGCTAAATCTAAATGTCATCAAAGATTTAGAAAAAATAGCTCCAGTTATAGCTGTTCAAGGCAATATGGATAGGAAATACGGACTAGATCTTCCTAAAAGCGAAACAGTGGAAGTTGATAATGTAACAATTGGTGTGAATCATGGAGAAGTTTACCCACAAGGAGATAGTCAACAGTTACATTACATAGCTCAAGAGCTAGAAGCAGATATCTTAGTATCAGGCCACACACATCAACCCCATATTGAAAATTATGAAGGAATTCTTTTATTAAATCCAGGTAGTCCAACTTATCCTAGATTAGCTGATCCCACAATTATGTTACTTACTATTGAAAATGGAGAATCTGATATTGAAGTTAAAAAAATAGGAAAATCTGTTTGTACGGCCTTGAACATTGAAAAAAAAGAATGAATTCAGGGTATATATAATTCAGGGTATATATAATTCAGGGTATATATAATTCAGGGTATATATAATTCAGGGTATATATAATTCAGAGTATATATTAATATTATAAGAATAATGAAGTTTAAATAGTCAATAATATAATGGAAGATGTAAAATGGGAAAGCAATGGCAAGTTCAAAAAAAGAAGGATCCTTATTATAAGAGAGCTAAAGGAGAGAATTATAGATCTAGGGCTTCTTTTAAATTACTTCAACTAAATAAAAAGTATAAAATAATAAAAAAAGGGAATAATGTAGTTGATTTAGGTGCTGTTCCGGGAGGATGGTCTCAAGTAGCTTTAGAAAAAGTTGAAGAAGAAGGAATGGTTTTAGGAATAGATTTACAAAAAATTAAACCATTTCCTGAAGAAAATTTTCATTTTATTAAGGGAGATTTTACAAAAGAAGAAACACAAAGGAAAATTATTGATATTATGGGTGGAACTGTAGATGCTATTATATCTGATGCATCTCCTTCACTAAGTGGGATAAAAGACGTTGATCATTTAAGATCTATTGATTTAGCAGAATCAACTATAGACATCTGTGATAATATTCTTGAAGAAAACGGAAATCTAATCATGAAGGTTTTTCAAGGTAATGAATTTAAAAATCTACTTGAAAAAATGAAAAAAAGATTTAAAATATTAAAAACAACAAAACCTTCTTCATCAAGAAAGAGAAGTTCAGAAATGTATGTAATAGGATTGAAATATGTCAATCTCACTGAAAAATAAAATTAATGGTCATATTCATTAAATTGAAGTTCATTAATTAAATAATTATATTTTAAATACTGAAAAATAAAGTTAATGGTTATATTCATTAAATTGAAGTTCATTAATTAAATAATTATATTTGTAATCCCTTGAATATAATTAAATTGAATTAATTTAGTCTATTGCTTATATTTATTTATTCTAATTATATTATAATCGTCGCTAAAATATTCATTAATTATATTAAAATCCTAGTTCTATTAAATATGCTAGTTATAAATTATACTAATTATATTAAATTTCTTAACTAAAAACCTAATGTGTTATAGGCTTCAGAAGCTATACTTAGTTTTTTTTCAGCTGTTTTTATTCTAACATCTACTTCTTCCGATTCTTGACCAGAATTTAGAGCACTTTCAACATCATTTATAGCTGAATTGGCTCTTACAAGTTGTAATTCTGCATCAATAAATTTCGATTGTAGATTTTTATCAGAACCTGCAAAAATAGTTTTTTTAGTAGAGTTAAATTTAGCTTCTAGATCAGTGTAGTTAGATCTTAAACTTGCTAATTCATCATATTGGCTTCCAGAAGATACTTTAGAAGTTATCCCTGATGAAAGCACATTAAATCCAACATATCCTGCCACTACAATGGTTGAAACTATCATTATCACTCCTAGAACTGATATTAACATAGAAGTTGATTTAAATAAATTTAAACGTGATTTTTTCATTATTAACTACCTTTCATGTCTCTTAGTACTTATTTATTTGAGTTCATCATAAATAAGCTTTGTTATGAAAATAATTCATTGTTTTTTATTTATCGTAATAAATTTTATTTATTATAATAAATATATTGTTATTAGATTATATTTTTAAATACTTTTAATCATTTTTAATTATTTTAATTATTTTTAAATACTTTTAATCAGTCTTAATCACTTTTAATTATTTTTAATGAATATAATGAGATTAATATAATCATATTATCTGATTATAGAAAAACTGAATACCAATATAAAAAATATAAATAATAGAAAAATTTTTAATAATATGAATTATAGGATAATCTCAATATAAATCTTACTAGGTATTCAATATTAAAAATCATTAAAAATTAATTAGATAATTCATAAGAATTATTAATTAGGTAATTCATAAGAATTAATAAAAGTCATGTTTATTAAAAAAATTTATTTTAGTAATAAGTTAATATTTTATAAAGATGAAAATCAAAGTATGATATAATGAGTTCAATTGATAAATCAAATACATCAATTACAAAATTCGAAGAGTTTTTCTCAACAAAGTATAAAGATGATGTATTTAAAATTTTAGAAAGATATCCTGATGATAGATCACTTATAATCGATTATTTGGATTTAGAAATGTTTGATCCTGATTTAGCGGATCTTTTAGTTGAAAAGCCTGAAGATGTTCTTCTTGCATCTGAGAAGGCTGTTAAAAACATAGATCCTTTAATGAAAAATGCAGATTTAAATATTCGACTAGAGAATCTGACTAATATAATCCCACTTAAGATATTATTAAGTAAATATATTGGAAAATTCGTATCAGTTGAAGGAATTGTTCGTAAAACTGATGAAATTCGACCTAGGATAGAAACTGGTGTGTTTGAATGTCGAGGATGCATGCGACTCCATGAAGTTGAACAGCCTAATGGTAATAACATGGTAGAACCCTCATTATGTACAGAATGTGGTGGAAGGTCCTTCAGACTTCTCCAAGAAGAATCAAAATATATTGATACTCAAACAGCTAGAGTACAAGAACCTCTTGAAAATTTATCTGGTGGTACTGAACCTAAACAGATTCTTATCATACTTGAAGATGATTTAGTAGATGTTTTAAATCCTGGAGACAAAGTTCTCATTACTGGAACTTTAAAAACATTCAGAGAGGAACGAAGTGGTAAATTTAAAAATTACATCTATGCGAACTTCATTAAACCTCAAGAACAAGAATTTGAAGAATTACAAATAAGTGAAGAAGATGAACAAGAAATTATTGAATTATCTAAAGACCCTCACATCTATGAAAAAATCATAAAGTCAACAGCTCCTTCTATAAAAGGTTATAGGGATGTTAAAGAAGCTATTGCTCTCCAGCTATTTGGAGGGGCAGCCAAGGAACTTGAAGATAAAACTCGTCTTCGTGGAGATATACATATTCTAATAGTTGGAGATCCAGGTATTGGTAAATCACAGATGTTAAAATATGTTTCTAAACTTGCACCAAGAAGTATTTATACAAGTGGTAAAGGTACAACTGGGGCTGGTTTAACTGCAGCTGCAGTCCGTGATGAACTTGGTGGCTGGTCTCTTGAAGCAGGAGCTCTTGTACTTGGAGATCAAGGAAACGTTTGTGTTGATGAACTGGATAAGATGAGATCAGAAGATAGATCTGCACTTCATGAAGCTCTTGAACAGCAAACCATAAGTATAGCTAAAGCAGGAATCATGGCTACTTTGAATTCACGATGTTCTGTTCTTGCTGCAGCAAACCCTAAGTTTGGAAGGTTTGACAGATATAAATCTTTAGCTGAGCAAATTGATTTACCTTCACCAATTCTTTCTCGTTTTGATTTAACTTTTGTAATAGAAGATAAGCCTAATGTTGAAAATGATCGAGAATTAGCTAAGCACATATTAAAAATACATCAAGAAGACTCTGTAGAATATGAAATCGAGCCTGAACTTCTTAGAAAATATATAGCTTATGCAAGAAAGAATATAACTCCGAAACTTACAGATGAATCTAACAAAGTCCTTGAAGATTTTTATGTTAATATGAGAAGTGGTGCAGTGGATGAAGATTCACCAGTTCCAATAACTGCAAGACAACTAGAAGCTATTATTCGTTTAGCGGAAGCAAGTGCTAAAATTCGACTCAAATCCCATGTGGAAGTTGAAGATGCTGAGAAAGCAGTTAAATTACAATTAGCTTGTCTTAAAGAAGTGGGTTATGATCCAGAAACTGGAAAAATAGATGTAGATAAGGTTGAAGGGAGAACACCAAAATCTGAAAGAGATAAACTTCAGAAAGTAATAGACGAAATCAAAGAACTTCAAGAGGAATATGGAGACCAAGCTCCACTCAATGTTTTAACCTCTAATCTCATAGATCAATATGGAATGAGCGAAGAAAAAGTTGAAGAAATAGTAAAGCAGCTTAAACATAAAGGAGTAGTCTTTGAACCATCAAATGGTTACCTTAAAATAGTCTAATTATGACTAAGTATTTTTATGACTTTTCTACATGATTTTTTGAAAAATAAAAATCATATTTATTAAAAAACTATAATCAAAATTTGGCTCTGTAGAAATCATGTTAAGTATTATGGGATCACATATTATGTATTACCAAAATAATAGGGTGATCCCATGTTCAGTTTATGTGATAATGAGTTAATAAAATTTACCTTTGTGTCCTTTGAAATTGCTAAGATGTCTTTATCAGAGTATTCCTGTGAAAAATCAAAACATATTTATACTCAACCCCAATTAATGGCGTTAATATG
>NZ_LWMW01000136.1 GCF_001639285.1 Methanobrevibacter cuticularis
TTGTTTCATTAACAGTTGCATTTGCAGTATTGTTAGATCCTTCGATTGTGAAGTTTCCAGTAGCATTAGTAATGTTGTATTGTTCTAAATCAGCACGTATGTTGTATGTTCCTTTATTTGGTGCAGTGTATGTGAATATTGCAATACCGTTTTCATCAGTCACTTCAGAACCAATTAACTCATTATTAGTATAGAAATTAATTGTCTCACCAATAAGTTTTTCACCAGTACGTTTGTTTGTAGCTACTACAACAATAGTTACTTTATCTTTAGAAACACTAATAGATAAAACAAGATCAGATTGATAATAAATCCTACCACCAATAGTAGTATTACCATTATCAACGAGATTGTTAACAGTATTATTAGTGCCTAAGTCAGCATTGCCATTATTAGTCAAATTATCGATAGTATTATTTTCACCACTAGTAGACAAATCACCATTATTAGTAGCATTACCTATGGTGTTGTTATTGCCAATAGTAGCATTACCATCGTTAATAAAATCCCCACCAACATTATCAGTGATAATATTATTATCTAAATCAACTGTACCATTGTTGTAAATTCCTCCACCATTAGTTGCACTATTATTAATTATAATATTGCCAGAAATAGATATATTATCCTCATCTGAATTAGAAATAGCTCCACCATTATTAGTTGCAGTATTATTGGTGAAAATAGAATCAGTTATATTAGCAACAACTGAACTATTATCTCCATGATATGCATGAAGTCCTCCACCATTAGTTGCACTATTATTAGTGAATATAGCATTAGTTATATTAAAGTTAGAGTTAGAATCATTCCAAGAAGATAGATATAATCCTCCACCATTATTATCTGCTCTATTATTAGTGAAATTAGGGTTTATTAAATGAACATAAGTTGTAGCATTAAGTCCAGTAGTTAAATAAGCACCTCCACCATTATTAGCTGCTTTATTATTAGTGAAAATAGAATTTGTAACAGTAATATTCATAATACTTCTAGTTCCACCATTTACTTGAAATCCTCCACCATTAATTGCACTATTGTTAGTGAAATTACAGTTAGTGACATTACCAGTAGTTATGCCATCAGTTCCAGAAAGTACAAGGAATCCTCCACCATTACCAGTGCTAACTGCATTATTACCAATGAAAATAGAATTGGTTACATCAACAGTGGTTGTACCATTAGCTCCATTGATTATCATGAGTCCTCCACCAGAAGATGCATTGTTATTAGTGAAAGTAGAATTGGTTACATCAACAGTGATTGTACCATTAGTTCCAGTGGTTATCATGAGTCCTCCACCATTACCAGTTGCACTATTATCACTGAAAGTTGAATTAGTTAGACTAAAACTAATCATACGATTAGCTCCGGAAGCTACATAAACACCTCCTCCACCAGAAGATGCATTGTTATTAGTGAAAGTAGAATTGTTTATTGATAAATCACCAACAGAAAATATTCCTCCACCACTACTAGTTGCATAGTTTTTTGTAAATATACAGTTTATAAAAACCATTTGAGTACTAGTGTGTTGGTTCCAAATTGCTCCACCGTTACCTGTACTATTTCCATTTATGAATGTTATGTTTATGAAAGTAACATTCCGGTTGTTATTTATTGTGAATATTCGGCTATTTCCTTGTGCATCGATTATTACTTGATCTGTAGGTCCATTACCTTGTATAGTGATGTTTTTGCTGATTGTTATGTTAGTATCTTGATTAGTTTTGTTGTATGTTCCGGGAGCTAAATTAACTGTATCACCATCACCTGCATTAGTTATACCTTGTGCAATTCCACCTGTGCTGGTGTCATTGATGTTTTGATCAGCTGCAAAACTAGCTTGTAAACTAAGCATTACAAATAATGCAAGTGTTACTAGCAATATCATCTGAACAGATGTTTTTTTAAATTTGTTCATAATATTTTTCACCTCTTTTTTTGAACATTAAATTATTACTTTTTTTATGTTGAGTCGTGTTTTTTCTTAATTAATGTTCATATGATTGCCAGCTATTAATTAAAAGACTAAAAATATTTAATAATTCTACTAAAGTTATTTTTTCATGATACATGAAAAAACTTGTTAGTTACTAAAAGAACAGTTTGTGTGCTATTAAACTATTAATCTTTAATCACTGGACAATTATACTTATAGTAATTACCCATATATAAAGATATCAATTCTACAAACTCCATTACTAATTTACGAATAAATTAGAACTTAGATACAATTCCATGAACTCCCCCCCCCCCCCCTTAAAGTTTTAAGAACTTAAAACCATTATAACAAAAATTAAACACAAAAAATTGTCATGATCATGAAAATAAGCTATTTAACTCTTCATTTAATTTTCCACACATTTTCTTATTCAAGTGAATATCATGAAAAATCTTAAAAAAGAAATTATAATAAAACATTATAATCTTTAATAAAAATGATCAAAAAAGCACTAAAATCATTATATCAAATAATAATAGAATAAAAATAAAGAAAATATAATACATGAAAAAAAGAATAAATTAAAAATGAAAATTGAAGTAAAATTAAGTGAATTAAAGAAAAATTAAGTAAAATCAGATATTTTGTATATAATATCGATCATAATAGCTATTTTTTTTTATCTAATCCAGTAATATTCGTATTCCATCAAAATGAGTTTTATTTCTAAATAGTTAAGTTAATTAGAAGAGGTGTGATTTTTTCAACTATTCTTGCTTTTTCTATTGATCCACAATTCAATGCAATTTATCCTTGGAATCTTTTCAATTATTCAAAGAACACAGAAAAACAAGAGTAAAAAAAACTAAAAAATTAGAAATATGATAAAAAAATTAGAAAAAAATAGGATAATTAAGGTATAGATAATCTAAAATTAATTATTTATTAGTTATAAAAGCTCACCCAAATCATATTTATCTAAATCAATATCTTTTGCTAATACATCAGAAATTTCCACCCCAAAATTCTTAAAATGGATAGTTTCAAAATGTTCATTTAAAACTTTCTCATCCTGCCAATACTCAACCATAACAAATAAATCCTCATTCTCAACATCAGAATACAAATTATAATTTATTCAATATTGTTATAAGAAATTTATAATGTTATATTAAAAATTATAATTTATTCAATATTGTTATAAGAAATTTATAATGTTATAGTCAATTACTTAATAAATTTCATTAAATTAATAGTTTATATATAAGCAAATTGGATTCAATATGCAAAAAGTTTAGTAATAGACAATATATTAAAAATTATAATTTATTCAATATTGTTATAAGAAATTTTTAATTAAAGAATTTCTAAAAAATTTTTAAAGACTCTAAAGTTTAAGTTTGTGCCAATTTTTAATTGAAAAAAGTATAATTTAAGAATGTTATTTTTGATTATGAATTAATTATTGTTCTATGATATAAGTTATTATTTTGACATTAAATTAAATTTTAAATTGTTATTTTACAAATTAATTATTGTTTTAAATATTTTTCAAGTAAAATTGCAGTTCCAATAGCTGGGGCTACAACACATTCTTCATCAGTTAAAATGTCATTCATTGATTTAATATTGAGGTTGAGTTGTTTTGCTGCCTTTGATCCCAAAATGTCTTTTCCTAGACCTGTTGTTATGATCAGATCTAAGTTTTCTCTTTCTGATACTTTTTTTAATCCAATAGCTATTTGTTTAACTTGTTTTTCATGAATGTATTTTGAGATTTCTATTATTTCATCCATTGATAACATCTCTAAATCAGCACATAAAATACGAGATATTCTTCTTGCAGATTCTTTTATTGATTTTCCTTTACCATCACATGTATTACAAACATAATCTTCTTCAGTAATTTTTCCTAAAACTCTGAAAACATCGGCAGAGATAGCAAAAAGTTCTGAAGCTACTGTATAGTTATTTTTTTTCAAAGGAATTTCATCTACAAATGTAGCTAAGTCAGTTCTAAGTGTTCCAGTATAAACAAGTTCACCAGTGCCTAATCTTTCAAAATCAGATCTACCTTTAGCACATTCTTTTCCATTTTTTATGGGGATAATATCAGTAGTTGTGCTTCCAATATCTATAAAAATACAGTTAGAGCTTATTTTACTAGCTATTTGAGCAGTAGCTATCCAATTAGCAGCAGCTATTTCAAGAGGATTATTTTTAAGTTCATTGAAAGAAAGGACACCATTTATTCCAATGAAAGCTATTGGAAGATCAAAAATATCTTTAACTTTTTTAGCTATATCTAAAACACCTTCTTCCTTGGTGCTATAAGCATCTACAAGTTCAGCAGTCATAGAAATTCCAATCCCATCCAATGAATCTACATTATCTAACCTTTCAATTAAATTTAGTAATGTGTCTCCTAAATCCTCTTTATTACTCCACATAGGAAGATATTCAAAATCGGAAGTAATATTTTTTATTTCACCCTTGTGATCAAAGTCAACAATAGCTAAATCAGTATTTGCTCCACCGATATCAAAACCAGCAATCTTCATAAAAACATTTCCTGTATAAAAACAATAATAATTACTATAAAATTTCTATATCCAATTCATAACCATTTTTTTTGAACTTAACAATATTATCCAATTCAATACTATCCCTTATTGAATCAATAATTATTTTATTATCTAATAAATCAATTATTGCTTTTCCTATATTAAATTTAGTAATTTTATTCAACCCAACATATGGAGTTGTGAATCTTGAATTAATTTCTAAAAGATAAACATCATCATTTAAAATTAAATCAACACCAACAAATCCTTTGATTCCTGGAATTGATTCAACCGCCGTTTTAGCTATTTGAAAAGCTTTATCTTTTAATGGATGATCATAAGGAAGTTTCCCTCCAAGATATCTATGATCTTCGCCGTCCAAAAGATTATACTGTTTATTTAAACTAATAGGAATAGCTGTTTTTCCATCAGACAACAAACTAACACTGACTGCATCCCCGATTATAAATTCTTGAACTACTACAACAGAATTAACTGGATAAATATTTTTTAAATTGTTTACACCCTCCTCAGATGAAATAACAATTACATCTTCGCCATCTACTCCATTTAAAGGTTTAGCTATTATTTTAGCTCTGTTTTCATCATTATGATCTTGAACAGACTTTAAAATATTTTTAATAGCTATTTTCCACTTTTCTTCATTAGTAAGAGTGAATTTAAATGTTTTTGGCTGATTTACAATTCCTTGAAGATGTCTAAAAGTTTCATATTTATCAGAGCATAACATAGTAGCATAAGAATCAGAGCCATATACCTTAATTTTTTTATCCTCAAAAAACTTAGTAAAGTTATATAAGTGCATATCTTTTTCAGAAGAAATGAAAATTACTCCATCGAAATTATTTGCATTGTTAGATAGCCAATGATAAATATTTTTATTAACAAGAAGATTCTCATCAGTAATATTAGTATTGATCACATCATTATCAATAACATTATTATCCAAGACATTATTACCAATAATACCATCATGAAATACTTTATTATCAATAACATTATTATCCAAGACATTATTATCCAAGACATTATTATCCAAGACATTATTATCCAAGACATTATTATCCAAGACATTATTATCCAAGACATTATTATCCAAGACATTATTATCCAAGACATTATTATCCAAGACATTATTATCCAAGACATTATTATCCAAGACATTATTATCCAAGACATTATTACCAATAATACCATCATGAAATACTTTATTATCAATAACATTATTATCCAAGATATTATTACCAATAATACCATCATGAAATACTTTATTATCAATAACATCGTCGTCCATTAGATCATTATTAATAATAAGTGGTTTAAAACTATTATATTTATTAGTAATCCATTCAAAATCTTTAGAAACAAGAAAATGAAAATCAATGAGTTCTGATTCAGAAAAAGCACTCAAATCATCAAGAAGAGAATCAATCATAGTTACTGCTTCTGAAATAATTTCCTGATCAGTTATTCCTGAAGCTGTATAGTATTCAAATACTAAAATAGATTTAAGACTTTTATTATTCATAAAATCGCCATTAATAAATAAATTAACTGAATAATTAACTAGAACAAAGTTAGATAACGTTCAACCATATAATTAAGAAAATTAAATTAAATAATTAACAAACTAAAGTAATTAAATACTAAGCTAAATTGAAGAAAATAATTAAAATTATTAAAAAACTTATTATTACAATTAATAAAACTTATTATTACAATTAAGTATAATAAATTTTAAGATAATTTAACTTTAGTAAATAACAGTACCTTAAATTAAGTTGAATTAACTTAATTTATCAAATAAAATATACATTCCTTTAATATTCAAATCATCAAATGGAAATTTCATATAATCATTATCATAAGCTACTTTAATCAGTGAATTGTTTTTATTTTCAAACTCAGACACAGTTATATCTTCATCGATCATTTTTATTTCTGTAGTGAAGCTCTGCATGATAGTATCTGGACTTTTAATAGCTAACATATTATTATGATAGGTATTTTCAATTATATTTAGAATTTGCTCTCCAGAACTGCCATCCCCATAAGGATTTTTAGCTGATTTCATTTTATTAGAGAATTTTTTATCATTTAAAATAAGATTTGCTGTTTCAACTATTTCTTCTTTATCTGATCCAACTAAAATATTCCCCCCTGCAGTTACCGTTTCTGGACGTTCTGTGTTGTATCTTAGAGTTAAAGCAGGGATATTTAGAGTAATAGCTTCTTCTTGAAGACCCCCTGAATCAGTCAGAATCAATGATGATTTAGATAGTAATAGCAAGAATTCAAGATAACCAAGGGGTTTAATAAGATACACATGGTCTAAATCATCCAATGCATCATAAAGATCAAAATTCATTAAAGTTTTCTTAGTTCTTGGATGGATTGGGAATACAACATTGAATTCCTTTAGTTTAGCTATAGCATCGATTACATTTTTTAATCTCTCTTTATTATCTACATTTTCTGCTCTGTGCATGGTTAAAGTAAGAATGTTATTTAAATTAAGCAATTCCTTAAATTCCCTCAAATTCCTTTTTTTAGCTATTTTTAAGTTCCTAAAACAAGCGTCCACAATAGTATTTCCAGTTATAAAGATCTTTTTTCGTGCTATTCCCTCTAAAGATAAATTAATAGCTGATTTTTCAGTTGGAACAAAATATAATTTAGAACAAACATCTGCAGCTTTTCTATTAATTTCTTCAGGCATAGTTTCATCAAATGAACGTAATCCTGCTTCAACATGACCAACAGGAATGTGTAATTTTGAAGCTACAAGTGCCCCAGCTAAGACTGCATTGGTATCTCCTTGAACAAGTAAAATAGCTGGTTTTTCATCAATTAAAACTTTTTCAATTCCCTCCATCATTTTACCAGTTTGTGTACCATGGAATCCAGATCCAACACCAATATTGTAATTAGAAGATGGTAATTCTAATTCTTCAAAGAATTGATCTGACATTTCATGGTCATAATGCTGGCCTGTGTGAATAAGAATAAGCTCGTGTTCTCTTAGTCTAATTTCATCAATAATTGAAGCCATTTTGATAATTTCTGGTCTTGTTCCAAGTACAATAGCTATTTTCATCTAAATCTTCCGTGAATATTTATTATATTAATAATTTACACTAACTAATTTAAAATATCATAAACTTAATAATTATTTTCTACTTAAATATTCTCTATTTATATTGTTCATAATATTTAACATCTGATTTTCTATTGAGAATTCCATCCTATACTTAAGAAGATTTTGGATCAAAATTCTTCTAAATCCTTCACAAGCGTATTCATCATATTTAAAATTGATATTGTGATATTGTGTATCCATTAAAATAAGATTTTCTGAAGATAATGTCTTAATATTGAATTTTTCATTTGGATTGAAAAATTTCTCTACTTCTCCTACTTTCATTTTACCTTTTCCAACAGAATAGAAAATTCTCATTATCTTTCTAATCATGTTCCAGAGAAAACTTTCTCCATAAAAATCAATAAAAATTGGAGTGTGACTAAAATCATTAAAATTTTGAATATCAATTTCTTCTTTTGTCTTAGAATGATTTGAATCTTCCAAAACAAGTGAAGGATCAAAGCTAGTTGATTCATTAGGGACAATTAGATTAATCTCATCAATTGTTCTTATTGGGGTTTTTTGATCTCTTTTTGAAAAATTAGTGAAATCATGTTCTCCAACAAAGACCTTAGTTAATTCTTTCATAGCCTTAATATCTAAATCTTCCTCAAATAACATATAACGATAATATCTCCTTATTGCATATCTTGGCTTAAACCCATACCTAACAGGAGCTTTAGCTAATATCTGAATATCATCAGGCAACTTATGATTTATTTGATTGATTAAGATATCTTTTTCACTCATAAAACTGATTACATTACCCAAACTATGGACACCTCTATCAGTTCTTCCAGCTATTCCAAATTTAGAACTCTCCAAATCTTCAATATAACCTAGTTTTTTTAGAACATATATGATTTCTCCTTCAACTGTTCGAAGATTAGGTTGTCTTTGAAATCCATAGAAATTAGTTCCAATATAACCTATTTTTAAAGCTACTTTCTTCATAAAACCAACAATGAATCAAATTTAAAAAATGTAGAAATAATTATTGTAGAAATAATTATTATTTCTAATTAAGTAACATCTCATTATTTATAATCAGCTTATTATTATTTTTTATGACTAATATTAATTAGTTTATATGAATAACATTATTATGAATTATGAATTTATTTTATTATAAAATTATTATAAAAATATATATTATACTTAATAAATAAATAATTTGATTATTAAAATATTATATACTTAAAAAGTAATTCATGATATCTTATAAATGAGAATTATTAAATTTCTATTTATTATTTAAACCATTCTAATAAATAATTCATTTATTAATTCATAAACTACATAAAAACATTCATTTCATTAAATTCTAAAAAATAATTCATTTATTAATTCATAAACTACATAAAAACATTCATTTCATTAAATTCTAAAAAATAACTCATTTATCAATTCATAAACTACATAAAAACATTCATTTCATTAAATTCTAAAAAATAATTCATTTATTAATCCATAATCTATACAAAAACATTCATTTCATTAAATTCTAAAAAATAATTCATTTATTAATCCATAATCTATACAAAAACATTCATTTCATTAAATAAATGTTAATTTATTAAATATTGGGGATTATAAGTAAATATGATCCATTATTAAGTATATTATTCAAAACAATATGTTAGGAGAACCTTCTTTATAATTTTGGTGCTACTATGTCCTTTGAAGATAAAAAAATGTTAATTATGCCTGCTGTAGATATAAAAAACGGAAAATGTGTTCAATTGGTTCAAGGGAAACCAGGAACAGAACAAGTAATAATAGAGAATCCTGAAAATGTAGCTAAATCATGGGAAGATAAAGGTGCTGAAATAATCCATGTTATTGATTTAGATGGTGCTATAGAAAGTAAAGATAATCTTGAAACTATTAAGAAAATATTAAATGAAGTTTCAGTTCCTATTCAATTAGGAGGAGGAATAAGAAGTCCAGAATATGCAAAACAACTACTGAATCTAGATATAGACAGGTTGATTATAGGAACTATGGCTATTAAAAACCCTGAAATAATAGCTGAACTATCCAAAGAATTTGGAAAAGATCGAATTATGATTGCACTTGATAGTAAAGATTCAAAAGTAGTTATAAAGGGTTGGAAAGAAAAAACCGACAAAAAAGCTACTGAAATAAGTAAAAAATTTCAAGAAAAGGGTGCAGGAAGCATTCTCTTTACGAATGTGGATGTTGAAGGACTATTAGAAGGGTTTGATCTTCAACCTGCCATAGATCTCGTTAAATCTGTAGATATTCCTATCGTATATTCTGGAGGAATAACCACATTAAATGATATTAAGAAATTGTCCACAACAGGAGTTAAAGGGGTAGTAATTGGTTCAGCATTATATAAAGATAGAATTGATATTAAAGAAGCATTAAAATATCAAACAATAAAATAAAATCAAAGAATAAGATAATATCAAACAATAAAATAAAATCAAAGAATAAGATAATATCAAACAATAAAATAAAATCAAAGAATAAGATAAAATCAAACAATAAAATCAAACATCAGAACAAAAATTACAATAATGGTGGAAAAATGAAAGTGGTTATGGCGACTGGAACATTTGATATATTACATCCTGGACATGGATTATATCTAGAGGAATCTAAAAAATTAGGAGGAAAAGACTGTAAACTAGTTGTCATTGTAGCTAGAGATTCAACGGTTCGTGACAGAAAAAGAATTCCTATAATTGACGAAAATCAAAGATTAGAGATGATAAAAATGTTAAAACCGGTTGATAAAGCTTATTTGGGTCACAAAACAGATATGTTTAAAATAGTAGAAGAAATAAATCCGGATATCATAGCTATTGGTTCTGATCAAAGTTTCAATTTAGAGAATATAAAAAATCAGCTTGAAAAAAGAAACATAGAAGCCGAAGTTATTAGAATTTCAGATTATAGAAAAGCTAAATTAGATAGCACCTGTAAGATTATTAGAAAGATAAAGCAGACTGATTTCGAAGAAAAAAATTTAAAAGATTGTTAACTTAAAAGATTGTGACTTCAAAAACTTTCAAAATGTGTTTATTATTAATTTATTAGTATTTTACAGCAACAGAGAAATACTGTAGATTAGTTTCAATAATTCACCTTCCTAAAATTGATATTTTATATTATAAAACTTCAAATTTCCTATATCTCCTTTATAAGATATCTTAAATTTTATATATTTCATTTAAAAAATACATTGAGTTTCATAAGATTTCGAATTTTTTTGATTTTCATATTATAAATTAAAATTATCATAAGTTTTTAAAAAATAGCTATCTAGTTATAAATACATAGCAATAATTTAATAATAAACTTTAATAATAGTAAATGTAGTGATTATTTATTATAGTAATAACATAAAATAAGTAAATACTTTATAATTAATAAAATGATATGACATTGAAAATAAATTAATACTGCTAACTTAATTATCAAAGTAATATTTAATTATTTTCTTATTGAAATTCTATAATAAATTATTAAGTAATTAATTATTATCAATTAATTATTAAAACTTATTAAAAACCATTATTTAAATTACAATTAAAAACTTATTAAAAACCATTATTTAAATTACAATTAAAAACTTATTAAAAACCATTATTTAAATTACAATTAAAAACTTATTAAAAACCATTATTTAAATTACAATTAAAAACTTATACTGATTTATGGTGTTAAAAATGACAGAAATAGCTATTGTGGGCGGAAGTGGATATACAGGTGGAGAATTAATTAGAATATTAGAAAAACACCCCCATGTAGACATAAAATATATAACATCAAGAAAATATGCAGATGTACCTATAGAAAAAGTACATCCAAATATTAGGGACTTAAATCTTATATTTCAAGACTTAAATCCAAAGGAATTAGATGTAGATGTTGTATTTACAGCTACACCTCATGGAGCATCTATGAAAATTGTTCCTGAAATTTTAGAAACTGGAGCCAAAGTCATAGATTTAAGTGGAGATTACAGATTTAAGGATATGGCTACCTATGAAAAATGGTATGGTATGGATCATATAGCTCCATTAAAAGCTGTTTATGGACTTCCAGAGATATATAGGGAAGATATCAAAAAAGCTGATTTAGTCGCTAATCCTGGATGTTTTCCAACTGGAGCTATTTTAGCTACATTGCCCCTATCTAAAGAGAAATTGGTAGATAATGTAATAATTGACTCTAAAACTGGTATTAGTGGGGGAGGAGTCACTCCTGCAGAGAATTTTCATTTCCCTAATTGTAGTGATAATGTCATACCATACAATTTAACAAGTCATAGGCATATGCCTGAAATTCAGCAAGAATTAGGATTATATTCCAAGATTAAAGTCTCTTTCACTCCTCATTTAGTTCCTGTGATCCGAGGAATATTAACTACAAGTCATAGTTTCTTAAATATTTATGACAGTAGTGATATTGAATCTAAGAAGGAATATCTATTAAATCTTTACAAAAAACAATATAAAAATGAACCATTTGTTAAGGTACTTGAAAATGGGGAGATTCCAACCTTAAATGCTGTTCGAGGTTCTAACTTCGGCCATATTGGTGGTTTTGAAATTGATGAAAATGGAAGACTTGTAATAATATCAGCTATTGATAACCTTGTTAAAGGAGCTTCAGGTCAAGCTATTCATAACATGAATTTGATTTGTGGTTTTAAAGAAAATGAAGCCTTAGAGAGCTATGGAATGAGGCCATAAATGCCAAAATGAAGTGATTATAAAATTTGTTTATTATAATAATTAGTAAAATATAATTACTAATATAATTACTAATATAGTTAATAATTAAAATGATTACAGTGGGATTCTAATGAAAACAATTATAATTTATTATTCAGAAAGTGGAAACACAGAAATAGTTGCAAAAATACTTTCTAATAATTTAAATACTGAGTTAATTAAAATAAAAGATTTAAAACCCAGAAAAGGGTTTAGTGGTAGAATATTTTCTTCCATAGATGCTTTTAGAGAAATTAAAACAGAGATTAATCCTCCAAAGATTGATCTTAGTGATTATGGCCTAATATATTTTGGTACTCCAACATGGGCAGGTAATCCAACTCCGGCAATCATAACAATGATAGATAAGTGTGATTTGCAAGGAAAAGATATAGTTTTATTTGCTACCATGAAAAGATCTGGAGGAAAATCCACTATTAAAAGAATGCAAGAAAAAGTTGAAGCAAGAGGGGCTAGAGTAGTTGAATCTTTTACTATAAGAACAAAAGATAAAACTCCTAAAAAATTAGAAGAAGAAAGTGAAAATATAACCAAATTATTAGATTTAAGCTTATTTAAGCCCTAATTAAAATTCTCTACAAATAATTTATATACTTAATTCTTTAGAAATAAGTTATTCTTTAAAATAATTAAAATAATTGTAATTTCTTTAGAAATAAGTTATTCTTTAAAATAATTAAAATAATTGTAATTTCTTTAGAAATAGATTTATATATTTAAAAAATAATTGTAATTTCTTTAGAAATAAGTTATTCTTTAAAATAATTAAAATAATTGTAATTTCTTTAGAAATAAGTTATCATTTGATTGTTTAAATTGGATTGATTAAAAGTAATTTTGTATTTAATTATTTGAAAATAGATCATTCTTTAATTTATTATATGATGAATTATTATTTAGTAATTAGTTAAAAATAATATATTATTAAATTTAAAAATTAGCCAAAAATATGAAAAATAGAAATATGAAAAATACGGTGTTTTAATGTTAGAAAAATTTATGGAATCTTATAAGCTATTAATTATAATTCCAATGATAGTTGTGATTTTATCAGTTGGATTGATAGCTTTCAATGGATTAAATGAAGGGATAGAATTGAAAGGAGGTTCAATAGCTACAATAAAATTGAATGAACCTATTCCTTCTCCTGTTTTAGAAAATCAATTGAAAACTGCTTTAAATGTAGATGAAGTTGATATTTTAAATAATAATGGTAATGATGTAACCCTAGAAATAGGTACTGAAGTGAATCCAGCCTCATTTGCTTCGGCATTAAGTGGAAAAGGACAAGTGATTAGTTATAACTCAATTGGACCTGTTTTAAGCGATGAAGCACTGGGCCAAGTTTATTGGGCCATGTTATTTGCTTTTATATTTATGTCAATAACTGTTTTCATAATATTTAGAGAGATTGTTCCTTCAATCGCTATAATATTAGCTGCTGCTTCTGATATAATAATAGCTATTGGTGGAATGTCTTTATTCAACATCCCATTATCTATAGCTTCAGTTGGTGCAATTCTTATGTTAATTGGTTATAGTGTAGATACCGATATCCTTCTCACAACAAGAGTATTGCGAAGAAGAGAAGGAAAGGTAGTGGATCGTGCAAAGGAAGCTATGAAAACTGGACTGACCATGTCTATTACAGCTATTGCATCAATGGTAGTTTTATACGCAGTGACTGTGATTTTTATTCCCCAAGCCTCTACTTTAAGTAATATAGCTGCTGTTTTAATTTTTGGTTTATTGGCTGATATTTTAACAACATGGTTTATGAATCTTGGAATGATTAGATGGTATATGGAGTGGAGAACATGAGAAAAAGAGATTTATCCCAATTTTTCAAAGATAAAAGAGTTATATTATTAATAATATTAATTCTAGCTAGTGTAATTAGTATCTCCACAATTGGTATTCAAGAAGGTCTTGATTTAAAAGGAGGATCATTGTTACAGCTGCAACTTGAAAAGCCTGTTGATCAAGATACGATGAACGTTGTGACAACTGTTTTAGATAAACGTTTGAACATTTATGGAGTTAAAGATGTAAAGGTCAGAGCAAGTGGAGATCAAATTGTAATAGTTGAAATGGCAGGAGTTACGCCTGAAGAAATCGAGAGACTTATTGGATCTCCTGGAAAATTTGAAGCAAGAATAGGTAATGAAAGTGCAGAACCTGCATTAACGGGCTCTGATATAACAAATGTTGATATGTATGAGATAACAGGTACTTCCTGGACAGTCCCATTTAAAGTTTCACCAAGTGGAGCTCAACATTTTGCAGAAGCAGCTGAAGGGAAAGGTGGAGAAAAAGTTTACATGTACTTAGATGGGAAACTTATTGATGAAAATCCTCCAACACTCTCACCAGAGTTAGCTAACGGTAAAGGAGCCACTGAATTAACCGTTACAGGTGGAGCAAATACTGTAGAAGAAGCAGAAGCTCAAGCTATGGCAGTTTACACTGTTTTAAAAACAGGTACTTTACCTGTAAAACTTACAGTTATAGGTTCAAACACTATCTCCGCAGAATTAGGAGAACAATTCTTGAATGGAGCAATAATAGCAGGATTATTAGCAATTCTAGTTATTTCTCTCATCATATTCATTAGATATAGAAGACCTATTTTAGTTATACCTATCATAATAACAAGCGTTTCTGAAGTATTGATTGTTATGGGAATTGCTTCTATTATCCATTGGAACATAGATCTTTCAGCCATTGCAGGGCTTATTGCAGCAGTCGGTACAGGTGTAGATGATCAAATCATTATTACTGATGAAGTTCTAGGAAAAAATACAGATAACACCAAAAGAAGGAAAACTAGAACTAGAATGAGTGTAAAAAATGCATTATTTATAATATTTGCTTCTGCAGGTACATTAATTGCTGCAATGTTACCTCTTGCTTATGTAGGATTTGCAAGAGGAAGTAGTGGTATTGGAACTATATCAGGTTTTGCATTTACCACAATAATTGGAGTTTTAGTAGGAATCTTCATTACCAGACCTGCATTTGCTAAATTTTTAGAAATATTTATAAAGTAAATTCTTATGAATATTTCAATTTATTTTATTAAAAATCATTAAATCTTATCAAATTTTCTTTATTTTTATTTTCTATTTCTCAATATTAAAACCCACCCAAAACAACAATTTATTACATAATTTATAGTCTAAAAATTAGTTTAAAATTCTTAAATAAAATGAAAAAAGATGATAATCCTTCAATTTCAACTATTGAAAAATTAATAACCATATCTACAATCTTCAAAAGATAAACCAAGTTTTTTTTAATTAAAAAAAAATATTAAAGTGGCGAAAATATTGAGTGGGAAATAATTCCAAAATTAAAATTTTAAAAATCAGTAAAATCACGTTATTATTATTTTAAAGCATGAAAAAATATTATTATTTTAAAAAAATTAATTATATAAATTTAAATCATGACTTAAATCTTATAATAATATCAATATTCAAATAAATGAATTATAACATAGAAAAAATTTAATTTAATTAATTGATTTTAATATCAATCTTAAGGTCTATTAGAATTTTATCTAAAATTTAACTACTTAAATATATTTAATTCTAATAAATTAAGAAATAATATATGTTTATATTAGATTTAAACTCATAATATTAAGAATAAAATTTTATAAAAAATAATTATTTCCCACCCACTTATAAAATAAAAAAAATTTTAAATAAAAAATAATAGAAACCTTATCAATTCCATAAAATAAAAAATTTTAAATAAAAAATAATAGAAATCTTATCAATTCGATAAAATAAAAAATTTTAAATAAAAAATAATATATAATTTAAATTATGAAAAAACCTGAAATGAAAGTTGAAGCAATCAAAAATGGAACAGTTATTGATCACATAGCAGCTAATAAATCACTTCATGTTTTAAAGATTTTAAACCTACCAAATGGAGATACTAACGTTACAATAGCTATGAATGTCTCATCACATGCTGCTAAGAGAAAAGATATTGTAAAAATAGAAAATAGAGAACTTGATTCAAGTGAACTTGATCAAATTTCTTTGATTGCACCTGATGCCACAATAAATATAATAAGAGATTATGATGTGGTAGCTAAGGATAAAGTCCATTTTATGAAAGAATTAAATTCGATTATTAAATGTAGTAATCCTAAATGCATTACAAACACGAAAGAACCGATAAACTCCAAGTTTTATCTCTTAAAAACTTCTCCAATACTTCTAAGATGTCACTACTGTGAAAGATTAATTGGTGCTGAAGAACTAGATAAGCAATTTTAAAATCAAAAAATTCTCATTATTTTAAACTTTTATAGTCTATTAAGATTAGTTGATTTATTAATTCAACCATTATTTATATTAAAATAATTAAAAATAACTATTATTCAATCGACATATGTAATAACAGCTAATAATATTTATCATTCTGAAATATTATATCAATTAAACTATTTTTAAATATTTTTATTATATTTTAAAAAAGCAATCATCTGTTTATAAGATGAAGTTATACTTCCTTTAGCTATTTTACCATGGGGAGTTTTGACTTCACATGTGACTGACGGTATCTTCTTTAAGTTTAGAACATCTTCAAGAGCCCCAGGATATGATTTTCCAGCTTGATATTCATTTTTATAAGGATGCTTTGTTAATTTTGAAATAGCTATTGCCATCTTAGCACTTTTAAGTGTTGGGTTCTTAGTGCCTAAAATTATATTCTTACCAGGGAGTCCTCCAGGCATTGTGCAATGGAAATCCCCTACAGCTTGTATATTTTTAGATTTTGCAAATTTAACAACTTTGTTTGTAATACTTCCTTTTTTATTAGCTATTTTATTTAAGTTATTACCATTATAAAATCTAATATTTGCTGAAGTTGCCTTTGGTGCAATGAATGGGATAACATATATTGTTCCTTTTATTACCTTCTTTTTATTCAAATAATTAATAAGTTTCATGGCCGAAACTTGAGAAGATAGTTCAGATCCATGAACACCTGCAACAATAAGTGTTCTAGGCCCATTTCCATTCCCAAATTTTACAATTGGAGTTCCTGTTTTTGCAGCTTTAAGAACTTTGTTTGTGATATTAGATTTAGGGATATTTTTTTTGATTAATGAATTTTTAGTGACATCTGCTCCTGTACCCCATTTATATGAATAAACAGTGCCTGATGCGTGTGATACAGATGCAAATGATGTTTGAATAGCTATTAAAAGGATAGCTATCAAAATCAGTACAGTTACAATTTTTTTAAAATTAATCTTGAAAATAATTAGTAATGCCTCCTTTTATTATAATATTTAAAAACTTACTAATATTTATGAATTAAAAAGTATTTATTATTTTGCTAAAAGCATTGAAAACTATATTGAAAATAACTATCTAAAAATAAAATAATTAAAATAAATAAAAAAATAATTTAAATCAAAAATCAATATAAAAATAAAATAATTAAAATAAATAAAAAAATAATTTAAATCAAAAATCAATATAAAAATAAAATAATTAAAATAAAAAAAAATAATTTAAATCAATATAAATAAAAAATAAAATAATTTAAATCAAAAATTAATATAAAAAATAAAATAATTTAAATCAAAAATCAATATAAAAAAATAAAATAATTAAATAATAAAATTTCTAATTATTCAATTTTCTAATTCAGAAAGTAAATGTTTAGAAAGTCTTAAAGAAAGAGCTAAAATTACCAAAAGAGGAGGTGCTCCTGGAGCTTTCGGTATCACACTTGCATCACCAACATAAAGACCTTCGATTTCAGTTTTTAGATTATTATCAACAATTTCCCCAATAGCTGCTGTCCCTCCAGGATGAGCTCCTCTAAGGTTGGTTGAAACAATTGTCTTTGGATCCACTCCTGATTCAACTAAAATAGCTCCAGCTGCTGCTGATCCTTCAGCTATTAAACTAACATCTTTTATTGAGTTCTGTTTTATTACTTTTCCGTCTTTTACTTGACCAAATGTATCATCAGGTATTTTAACCATTATACTTAAAATATCTCCATCTTCTGCCCCATATTTTCTAAGTTTTTTAGCTACAAACTGAGAAAAATGAGGTGCGAGGACATAATTTTCTCCAACTACCAATCCTGTCATTAAAACATCTTTATTGAAACCTATATTCTTTAATACTCCACCTACAGTGACAAAAGGATCCAAGAACAATTTTTCCCCAGCAGGTAATCCAATTTTTTGAAGTAAAATAGCTGAATTAATAGCTCCAGCAGATAATACAACCAAATCAGAGCCTATAAATTTAGTCTCATCACTATTTTCTGATTTAACATAAACTCCCTTAATTTTATTGTCTTCCACAGATAGATCTACAACTTCAGTGCTGTCCAATAGCTCAGCTCCATTTTCAACAGCTATTTTGACAAAGTCAGCAGAACTCCATTTTGCATTCAATGGACAACCATAAGCACAGCTTCCACAAGGAACACAATCTTCATTTCTAATAAATTTTGGCATTTTAATAGGATTTAAATTGAGTTTTTCTGCTGCATCCATAAATTTTTGACTTCCTTTACCAAAATGATCATCATCCAACTCATGAATTGAGAGTAATTCTTCCACTTCATCAAGTTCCTTTGAAATTGGAATTCCTAGTGATTCAAATTCATCTTCCAGCAGCCTAACACCATTTCCAGCAGCCACAATAGTGGAACCTCCAACACAAGTAGTCTTTAATAGATCTACTCCCTCATCTGACTCATCATAATAATCAAAAGCATCTTTCGAATCTATTAGTGGACCTTTTTCAATCAATGTAACAGGAATATTAGCTAAAGCTAGTTTCATAGCTATTATAGCGCCACCTGCACCTGAACCAACAATAATTACCATTTTTACATCTCCAACTATGAATAAATGAATAAAAATATAAAGTAATGAATGATATAACTATTGTTATATAATCCCCTATTTAAATATATCGACTATCAATTAATAAATATTTATAATTATTAATTTATATTAGATAATTATTAATTTAATATAAAATTATAATTTAAAAAAAATGATTATAGTTTTAATTATTATAAGTTATTATAAATTATTTGAGTTATTATGAGTTATTGATTTAAAAATCTAATTAATTAATAATTTCTAAAAGCTACTAAAAATGAAAAATACGGTAAAAACTGAAAAAATAGAAAAATGAAAGCAAAGATTAAAATATTCTCTTCAAAAATAAAAATTAATGAATAAAGTTAGTTATTCAAATTATTCTGCATCCATCATTTCACCAGAAGTGATTTCGATTTGGCATCCTTTAGGACCACAACAAAAATGTTGTAAATCAAGAGTAATTTGCATATATTTCACCTCCTACAAAAACATATGTATTAACTATTTAATTAATATAAATAAAAATAAATAAAACTTTTTATTATATCTATTAAAAAATAAATAAAACTTTTTATTATATCTATTAAAAAATAAATAAAACTTTTTATTATATCTATTATTTTTTCTATTTCATATTATTCATTATAATAATTTTATAATTTTAATTGTAATAAATTAATATAATTAAATTAATATAATTAATACACTACTTAAATACAAATATTTTATATATTTATATTTATATAAATAATTTTTGATTTTTAGAGATTAGGATATTCAGATAAATTCAAAATCATATCTTATAATTTCATATATTGAAGGTTATATAGTTCTCATTAACACATGAAAATTTTAAATGATACTATTAAACCTTCATAAATTAGATAATCTATAACTAAGCCTATAAAATTATATTTGAAATGGTTCCTATTGTTAGTTGCAAATAATTAGCTGAACTTTTTAAAAATGAAGGGGTTGAATCTATATTTTCTGTAGTTTGTTTTTTGATCTCTTTAAAAGGTATCAATTCAGCTCTTGATCCATGAAAAGATTTATCTTTACCAGTAACTCCACAATAGTCTGCACCACAGTTAGAACAAGTTAATTCACCTTCATATGTTTTCTTTGGATTAAAAACTAGTGTTCCATGTGAATGACACAACGGACAATAGTTTTCCCAAGTTTTTGTATGATCCTTATAAGGAAGATTGTTAGAAGCACTTGGTTTAGCTATTACTGTGATAGTGCTGGCTGAAACTACTGATATGGATATCATAGACATTATAAATATTAGTGTGATTCCAAGAAATAATTTTTTGGAAATATTCTTCAAATTATCAAACTCCTTTCTTTTATTCTAATAATATTGAGAGTTTAGATTTTTTGCTTTGCAATAAAAATCAAACAAAATCTGCCACGATTTTTGAAGATTGAAACATTATAATCCCCTCCGACAAGGAATTTTTTTATATTAAAATAAGATAAAATAAGATTAATAAAATAATAGTTATAAATCATATAAATGAGTCATATGTCCATGGAACTATTAAGTTCTTGTTATAACTTATAACAGCCTCCAGATATCCTTAGTATTATCTTAATAATAGTTTAATAAGTAATTACTAATATTTAAATTTTGCCACAAAAATGGCTATTTAGACCCCTATTAAGTTATAACTTATACTTTTTAATTTGTTAATCAATATAATCTTAAATGATACTTTAAAAAAATTAAATATTAATAATTAGTGAACATACTGATATATCTAAACAAAATTTAAGGAAAAAGTTCAATAGATAACAGTGAAAATTATCATTATTCCAATATCATTAATTATTCCTGCAAAATCTACTAAAGAATTAATTAACCCCTTACAAAATCTACTGAAGTTAAAACTTTTAAGAATAAAAAGTTTGATAAGTTTTAAAATATATAAACACTATCAACGATCATTTGCATAATAAGCAAAAATATAAAAAATAATATGAAAGTTATATACAAAAAATGATACCAAAAAAATAATTAATTAATATGAAAACTACGAAAAAGGTAATTGATAGTAGAATTAAATAATAAACTAATTTGATAAGAAAATAACATAAAATATTACACTATTAATAAAAAAAATCAGGTAGGATAGTCATGGAAGAAAATTTAGATCTTTTTGAAAAAATAATCAATAAGGTTTCACCGAAAGTTGATTATGTAGATATTAGAGCAGGAGAAGGAAATAGTACCAATATAGTAATGAAAGATAATAAAATTCAAGAAATAAATACTGGTATCGATATTGGTGCAAGAATTAGAGTACTTAAAAATGGTGCTTGGGGATTTGCTTTCACTAACGATTTAAATAAGCTAAATGAAATATCTGAAACAGCTATTAGATTATCTAATGTTTTATCAAGTGATGTGGAATTAGGTGAAACAGAGATAGTTGAAGATAAAGTACAAAGTAAAGCAAAAATCCCAGTATCAGAAGTAACCATTGATGAAAAAAAAGAAATCATCACAGACGCAAGTAAAGCAGCCAATATTGGAGATGTTGTGAGTACAACCGTTAATTACTCAGATAATGAATCTCAAAGTATTTTTCTCAGTAGTGAGGGTAGTTCTATAGTCATGAATGAAACCAGAATTGGGTTATTCTTAAATGCAGCAGCATCCTCTGAAGATATTATTCAATTTGGTCATAGTAGTATTGGTGGTGCAAAAGGTTTTGAAGTTTTAAAAGAAGCAGATATCGAAAAATTTGGAAGAAAAATTGGAGAAAAGGCTACAAGGCTTTTAAAAGCAAAAAGCCCTCCTTCTGGTAGATTTCCAATAATAACTGATTGTGAACTAACTGGTGTTTTCATACACGAAGCATTAGGCCATGCTGCAGAAGCTGATTTAATATTACAAAATGATTCTATTTTAAAAGGGAAAATGGGAGAACAGATTGGTTCTGAAATTGTAAATATAATTGATGATGCAAGTTGTGATGGTTTTGGTTATTATGCTTACGATGCAGAAGGAGTAAAAAGTAAAAAGAACCAATTAGTGAAAAATGGAAAATTGGTATCTTTACTTAGTTCAAGAGAGTCAGCTTCAAAATTAAATATGACATCCTCTGGAAATTCAAGATCAATAATAAGTGAGCAACCCATTGTTAGAATGAGTAATAGCTATTTAGAACCAGGAGACATGAGTTTTGAAGAATTATTAGAAGATATAAATGAAGGAATTTATCTTAAAGGCTCAAGGGGAGGGCAAGTAGATACAGGGAAAGGAATTTTCCAATTCAATGCAGCAGAATCTTTTAAAATAGATAATGGGGAAATAACAGACCATTATAGAGACGTTTCTTTATCAGGAAATGTTATGGAAACATTGAAAAATGTTGATGCTTTAGGATCTGATTTTAAATTAAATACTGGTTTTTGTGGAAAATCAGGACAAACTGCTCCAGTTGGAGATGGTGGTCCCCATACGAGAATTTTAGACGCTACAGTAGGTGGCAGTAATTAATTCATAATGTCCAATTTTAATTTGATACTCAGAAAAATAATGATTTAAAAACATATAGAAACAATTTTAAAACATATATGGGAAAATAAGTAGTAAAATAATAATAATCATCAAATTTGTTATATAAGATTTATATCAATATATTGGAGAAATTATTATGCTAAAAAAAGAAGATGGAGATTATTTAATAAAAACAGCGCGATTAGCTATTGAAACATACCTCAAAAAAGGCATTAAAATTGATGTTCCAAAGGATTGTCCAGATTATCTAAAGAATGAAATGGGAGTTTTTGTAACTTTAAATAAAAATGATCAACTAAGAGGATGTATTGGATATCCTGAGCCAATAGCTCCATTAATAAATGCAACCATAGATGTAGCTATATCGGCAGCAATGAATGATCCTAGATTTCCTAATTTAAATTTAAGTGAATTTAAGGATATTGATGTAGAAATAACTGTTCTAACAAAACCAGAAGTTCTTACTGTAGCTAATCCTTCAGAATATCCAAATAAAATAACTATTGGAAAAGATGGTTTAATTGTTGAAAATAACTTTAATAAAGGATTACTTCTTCCACAAGTAGCTATTGAACATGAAATGACTAGTAAAGATTTTTTAGCTAATACTTGTATCAAAGCAGGTTTAAATCAAAATTGTTGGCTCGAAGAAAATACAAAAATTTCTACATTTAAAGGTCAAATTTTTAAAGAATAAGGATAAATCAATTGTACTGAAAAAAATAAAGATAATAAAACACACTATGAACAAAAATAGTGAAACACAAAGACGAAAAAAATAGAAAAAAGTAAAAAATAAATGTAAAAATAAAAGTAAAAAATAAATGTAAAAAATGAATGTAAAAATAAAGGTAAAAAATGAATGTAAAAATAAATGTAAAAATAAATGTAAAAAATAAATGTAAAAATAAAAGTAAAAAATAAAGGTAAAAAATGAATGTAAAAATAAATGTAAAAAATAAATGTAAAAATAAAAGTAAAAAATAAAGATAAAAAATAAAGGTAAAAAATAATAGTACTTTTTAATAAGCTTATATTTAACAAGATATATTTAATACATTTTAAGTTAATATGTGATAATATGATTATACCAACAATCCCTACTCCTGATGAACTTTTAGATAAAGGATTTAGACGAGGGAAAAAAGCAGCAGACTTAGCTAGAACATCAAAAATTCCAAGAAGATTAAAATCCAAGAGAATCGAAGAAATTAGAGTTATAACTGCTTGTCAAGTAATAAAAGATAGATTAAAAATGATATTGGATCGGGTTCCAGATATTGAAACTCTTCCAGAATTCTACCAAGACTACATAGATATAACCGTTGGTGTAGATGAGATGAAGAAATCTCTTGGTGCATTAAATTGGGCGTATGGAATTATAACTCAGCTAGAAAAAGATTATGCTAGTAAAATTAGACGATCTTTACCAGAAAATGCTTCATCATATCAAAAACAAGCATATGGTAGAATAGCTTCTGTTGTAAACAAAATCAAAAAAGATCTTGATTTTTTAGACTTTGCAAAAGCTAATCTTAGGAATATGCCCACCATAGACTTTGAAGCAACCACAATAGTTATAGCAGGATTTCCAAATGTAGGAAAATCAACACTGCTTCGCCAAATCACAAATGCTTCTCCAGAAGTAGCTGATTATCCATTTACAACCAAAGGTATTCAAATTGGACATCTTGAGAGAAACTGGAAAAAAATACAAATAATCGATACTCCTGGCCTTTTAGATCGTCCAATATTAGATATGAATGAAATAGAGCTAAATGCTATGGTGGCTCTTGAACACTTAGCTGATGCAATTCTATTCATAATTGATGTTTCAGAAACCTGTGGATATCCTATTGAAAATCAATATAACCTATCTGAAGAAATTAAAAGGATATTCAATGTGCCAATGATTTATCTCTTCAATAAGATGGATATATCCCAAATGAATAAAAAAGAAAATGATAAAAATACTGATAATGAAATTGAGTTAAAAAATGTCATTGATAGTTCTAAAAATGATTACGATGCGAATATCAGCTATTTGAACCAATATCTTAATAAAATCGATGAATATTTATTTATATCTGCTTATGAAGGAAAAGGAATCGAAGAAATATTAAAAAAACTAGAAAAAGTTGAAAAAATAGAAGAAGATAATTCTCAAATGGAAAACGAATATGAATATTGATTTAGAAAAAAATAATTTGATTATAACCATAATTTATAATAACATTGAATAATAAATATAATTAATACGATTTTTGTTAATTTAAAAGATATTTATATTAAAATAGAATATTATAAAAAATGGCTTAAAATCATAGAAAAAAGATAGATAAAAATGTAGATAATAAAAGATAGATAATAAACATAGGTATGAACAGATACATAGACAAAATTAAAAATTATTTCAGGAGAGAATTTAAATGAGGGATAAACGTACTCTAGAAAAAGGAGTTGCAGATAGTAAAGAAATGATGGATAAACATATGGAAAAAGGAAAAAATGTTGCTGGAAAAATGGCTAATGATTTTGGAAAAACAATGGACGATATTTTAGTAAACTTAAAATCTTTCCAAAAAGATTTTGACTCTAAAATAAGTGAATATAGAGAAATAACTCCTAGTAAAATAGATTTAGATCTTATTGACGGAGGAGAAAATTTATATGTGAAAGCAGATCTTCCTGGTGTTAATAAAGAAGATATCGATGTTGAAATTGTAGAACAAGAATTAACTATCATTGGATTATTTGGTGATGGTAATCAAAAAGAGGATTCAGCTTGCAATAAAGAAAACTGTGAATTCTTAATAAAAGGAAGAAAATATGGCCCAGCTAGAAGAAGTATTAGGTTACCTACTAAAATCAAAGAAAATGAATGTAAAGCCGAATTCAGTAATGGTGTCCTGTTATTAGAACTTCCTAAAGTTGAAGTCAAAAAATTAAAAGTTGATATTAAATAATATCCACTTAGAAAACTAAAATTATATAATAGTTGTAAATCTAACTATTATTTATATTATTTCTTTTTATAATTCTTTTATATTATGCCATTAATGCTTGTTTTTAATATTCCAGTAGTCCTTACTCTTAATATTATATTCTTAATAAAACATTGATTACTATATAGAACATTGACTATTATATCATAATTAAAATACTACTTTTTACAATACTTCATTATTAAATCAAAATAAGGCAATATAATAGATGTTAATGAATCAGTATCTTACTTTACCTATATGTCTTGTACTTCCCGGATCTTCACCATTATAATGAGCCAAATAATAAACAAACCATTCTAAAGGAATTACTAGAATAAATGGAGATAAAAGGTTGTTAATGTTAGAATAATCTTGTAATTTGAAAACAATAGTTTTTGCACTTAAATTTTCAGAAAAATCAATAGCTTTTTGAGTTATTTCATCAGAATCATAATCAGAATCTAAAAAAATTATTGGAACATCTTTTTCTGCTCTTTCTATTAATCCATGCCTAAATTCAGAAGAGTAAATGGGACAGGAATGTTTTAATGCTCCTTCCATTAACATAGTCATAGCTAATTTGTAAGCTAAACCATAATTTGGACCACTTCCTAAACAATAAAAAACATCCTCATCCTTTAAATCTTGTGCCAATTTCTTATTTTCTTCCTCTGTTTTTTTAATAATATCTTCCATTAAATCAGGAATAGAATGTAATTCTTCTAAGAGTTCATCAGCACGATCATAATCAGAAGCTGAAAATAATATTTGATAAAGTGAAGAAAGCTGAGTTACATACGTTTTTGTTCCAAGTATTGCTTCTTCACGGCCACATCTAGTTACAATAGAATCATTAGCCTCTTTTATCATAGAACTATCTCCTTCATTAGAAATAGCTATGGTATAAATTCCCAATTCATTAGCTTTTCTAAGAGCTGCTAAGGTATCAGCAGTTTCACCAGATTGAGAAGTAAAAATAGCTGCAGAGTTTTCATTATCAAGTTTTTTATTGTAAAAAAATTCATATCCTGTGAATACATCAATATTTAAACTAGTTACCATTTCAAGTGCATCTTTAGCAGTATAAGCTGTTGAAAGAGAACTTCCACATCCAACTAAATAGATTCTATTTACTGCAGTTAATCTTTCAGAAATTTTTTCCATGTTACTTAATTCTAACTGAAAAGTTTTTCTAATTGAATCAGGTTGTTCAAACAACTCACTATACATTTTATAATCCATTGTACCCCAACTAGTTACTATTTATAGATAATCTAAATTACTTTTAATAATATAAGTAATTGAAAAGATCTTTTAAAAAATATGGATAAATAAAAAGAAAGTTAGAAAATATTCTAAGAAATTTGAATAATCTTTTAAAACTTATAATATCCATTGATCTTATAAAATATTGTCTTTTATTATATTTAAATTATACTTGTTCATATATAATGATATTTTAGTAAACTTTAGAATCATGGCAATAATGAATTTATATAACAAAATTTAAAAGTATTGAAATAATTAATTCTAAAATAGTCTCATCTAATCCGAAATCATATTAGTATTAATTAATAATAAATTTTTGTTATTCTAATGTATAAATAATTAATAAATCATAGTATTAATATTAATAGTTAATGACTAATTATAAAAGCAATTATAAAATACCTAATTATATAAAATCATCCACTATTATGAAAGTATTCATTATTAATTCTTATTATATATTATAATCATTATAAAAAGATATAAAGAATATTAAAGATATTAAAAAGAAATATTATCTATCTTTATCAAATAGTTGATTAAAAAAATATGAAAATATATTAATTAATATTCTTTATTAAAAATCAGCTGAAAAAATCTAAGTTAAAATACTAAAATCATACACAAATCTAAGTTAAAATAATAATATCATATACAATAATAAATAATTGTTAGAAACTATTAAAAGGAGATATAATGAGTATTGATTTAAAGTCAATTGGTATGGAGAAAGGACAACAATATGAAACAATAATAACCACTGAAAATGCAGAAGGAATAAAAAATTCTGCACCCATTGGAGTTATATGTAAGGATAATGATGAATTTCTATGTCGTATATTTAAAGGTAGTGATACATTAAATAATATCATCCTAAAAAAGGAATTCGTTGTAAACATCACATTGAACCCCATTTTATTTACTTTATCCACAATCAATAATGTTCCTCAAGAATACTTTACAGAAGAATCAGGAATAGCTATTTTAAAAGATGTTGATGCTTATTTAAAATGTGAAGTAAAAGATATAAAAAAGGCCATTAAAGATACTGATCCTGTTAGAAAGTCTGAAATAGGAATAATAACATCTAAAGTGAAAGAAATTGTACTGAATAACAAATGTGCTAAAGCTCCAAATAGAGGATTTTATTCACTAATAGAATCATTAGTAAATTTTACAAGAATAGATATAGTGGATAACCAACAACAAGACTATTTTTTAGGAAAATTAAAAGAATCTACGAGAATCATTAACAAAGTTGGAAGTTCAGAGGATAAAAAAGCTATTGAATTATTAAGGAAAGCATTGAAGAGTAAAGGTTATAATATTAAATAGCTTACTCAAAAAACAAAAACCTAAAAAAATTATAAAAATACTAACCTACTCAAAAAACAAAAACCTAAAAAAAAATTATAAAAATACTAACCTACTCAAAAAACAAAAACCTAAAAAAATTATAAAAATACTAACCTACTCAAAAAACAAAAACCTAAAAAAAATTATAAAAATACTAACCTACTCAAAAAACAAAAACCTAAAAAAATTATTTTAAAAAATATATTTTAATCTTTATAATTATTTTTAAAAATATATCTAAAGATATATAGTTATAATATAATAACAATTACTAAAAAAATAATTACTAAGAATAATTGATTGAAAGAATGTTTAGGAGCCATTAGCTTTATGAAAGTTCGAACAAGAGATTTTATCTATACAAATGATGATTTATTCTTCGCATCTACTAATTACATACATCCAAAAGAGAGATTTATATCATTTTTAAGATATATTCCCAATAAAAATGGAGATAGAGAAAAAAATGGAAAAAGATATTCCAAAGTCACATCAGATAAAGCATATGAATATCTTCGAAAGAATCATCCAGAATACCTTTATTTTTGTGATATTAGTCAAGTAGAAATGATGGGAGTTCCAGTAGATAAAGTTAAAGAAATTATAAAACCTGAAGAAAGATTAAAAGAAATTAGGGAGTTAAATAAAAAAATTCCCTCAACCAATGTCCTAATAAAGAAATTATTGGATTTGGCAGATTTTTTTCATTATAAAGCTAGGATACCCTATGATCATCTTGGAATTTCGGGTTCTATTCTTCCAAATCTAGAGAAAAATCCCATTTCAGACATAGATTTCGTTGTATATGGCTTAAATAATCATAGAATAGCTATGAAAACCTTTAAAAAATTTAAAGATAAAGAAGTAGAATTAAAAATTCCCAATATGCAAACAAGCACAAAAAAGATAACTTTAAACCAGATAAAAGATAGCTATTGGGAAAAAATTTATCAAAAAAGAATGAAAGATTCTAGCCTATCAAAAAATGAATTTTGTTGGTATGAAAATCGTAAAAATAATAGAGGAATAATCGATGGAACTTTGTTTGATATATTAGCTACTCGTAATTTAGATGAAATCCATGGAAAATGGGGAGACACTAGATATGAACCTATTGGAATAGCTGAAATCGAAGCTACTATTAAAGATGCAATAGCTTCATATGATAATCCTGCTAAATACAAAATCGAAGATGTGAAGATTGTTAATGGTCTTGCTGGTAAAAAAGTTCTTATAAATGAAATTGACTCATTTACTCATACTTATGCAGGGCAAGCAGGAGAAAAAGAAAGAATCATTGCCAAAGGAAAAGTTGAAAAAGTTATAAAGAAAAATAAAAAAAATAGCTATCGATTGATTGTTGGAACAACAAGAGAATCCATTGATGAATTTATTAAATTGAAAGATAATCCTTTAGGATAATTATTTTAATAATATCCATATAATAATCATTAACATAATAAAGATTCTACTTAATCATTATAAAATTCTTCTATAATAAACCTTATCATAATAAAGATTCTTAATCATTATAAAATTCTTCTATAATAAACCTTATCATAATAAAGATTCTTAATCATTATAAAATTCTTCTATAATAAACCTTATCATAATAAAGATTCTACTTAATCTAATTGTAGTAATTTTTTATATCATTTTTATATTGTATTTTTATTTATTAATTTAATATGTTCTATGAATAGTTATGTAACAAGACTATCATTATAAAGAATAAATACCAAACAATAGAAATGTAATATAAAGATAATATAAAAATATAATAACAATCAACTATATTAATAGCATTAATAAATAATAAATAAAATAAATGTCAGAAATAGGAAAATAACATTACAAATTATAGTATTATGTCAATTATTTTTCACATAGAGGAGATTTAATGAGTGATAATGAAATAAACATTGGACTTATTGGTTTTGGAACAATAGGTGCTGGAGTAGTAGAAATATTTAATAAAAACCAAGATATAGTCAATCAAAAATGCGAAAAACAAGTGAACCTTAAAAAAGTAGCTGATTTAGATATAACAACAGACAGAGGAGTTAAAATAGATCCTGAAATCTTAACTACTGATGTTAATGATATATTAGAAAATGATGATATTGATATTGTTATAGAGCTTATGGGAGGATATGAACCTGCTCGAACATTTATATTAAAAGCATTTGACAATAAAAAACATGTTATCTCAGCAAATAAAGCGTTAATAGCTAAACATTGGGAAGAATTAATATCTACTGCAGATAAAAACAATGTTAAGTTTTCATTTGAAGCAAGTGTTGGGGGAGGAATTCCTGTACTTCAAACTCTAAATGAAAACTTAGCTGCTAATAGGATTGAAGCTGTTTATGGAATCATGAATGGAACAGCTAACTATATATTAACAAAGATGAGTGAAGATGGATCTCAATTCGCTGATGTTCTAACAGAAGCACAAGAAAAAGGATATGCAGAAGCAGATCCTACATTTGATATAGAAGGACATGATACAGCTCAAAAATTAATCGTACTTACTAAGCTTGGTTTTGGAGAATATGTTGAACAATCAAAGTTCCATGTTGAAGGAATCAGTAATATAACTCCTGAAGATATAGAATTCGCTAAAAACGAATTAAATTATGCTATAAAGCTATTAGGAATAGCTAAACAAAGCAATGGTGGATTAGAAATTAGAGTTCACCCTACTTTTATTCCAAAAAGTCATTTATTAGCATCAGTTGATGATGTGTTCAATGCAATATACATACAAGGTGACTTTGTAGGTCCAGTTATGTTATATGGTCAAGGAGCTGGAAGAATGGCAACAGCAAGTGCAGTAGTTGGTGATTGTATTGATCTTATATTAAACAAAAATAAGAAAATTAGCTATGGTCCTAATATTTCCCAAGTGGAAAAAATCAAGAAAATTTCCGAAGTTTCATCAAAATACTATATCAGTCTTAAAGCTCTTGATAGACCAGGAGTACTTGAAACAATAACTGGAATATTAAACAAGAATGGAATAAGCATTGAATCAATAGCACAAAAGACGAATTCAGAAACACAAGCTGTTCCCATAATTATTGTTAGCCACGAAACTAAAGAAGAAAATATGCAACAAGCAATAGCTAAAATCAATGATTTAACTGATGTAAAAGAAAAAATTAGATTAATTAGAATATTAGAAGAATAACATTATTAAATTAATTTTAGCTATTAAAATTCAATAGTAATTTTTTTACTTCTAAACATTCATTTTTATTATATTTTAAAGTTTGACTCATTACAAAAAGTAAAATTTTAAAAAATTTTAACAAAAACATTACTCAAGATTCTTTATATTAGTAAAAATTATTATGTAAAAATTATTACTAAGAACTATTGGTAATCATTAGTTAATAATTATTATAAAAATATTTATTAATTGCTGCTGTAGTTCCAGTATAATTATAAAAAATGATTATTGTATAATCAAGGATATTATTAGCAAAAAAGAAAAAGTAAATCATTTAAATAAGCTTACAAAATTAAATTTGTCAACATCAAAGAGTCCCTTATCACTTAATTTTAAACTCGGAATAACTAAAAGGCTCATGAATGATAAAGTCATGAAAGGGGCTTCTAAAGTACAGCCTAGTTCATTAACTGCCATAGTAATTTCTTCAAGTTCACTTGAAACAGTGACTAATTCTTTATCACTCATGAGTCCAGCTATTGGAAGTCTTAGTATTTTTTCAACTTTTTCTTCCTTATTACCAGATACAACAGTTAATCCACCTTGATTTTCATGAATCAAGTTAACTGCCTTAGCCATATCATCACCATTTGTTCCAACCACTACTATATTATGAGAATCATGAGCTACACTTGAAGCTATTGCCCCAGTTTTTAGATTAAACCCTCTAATAAATGCATTAGCTATGTTATTATTCCCATATCTTTCAACAATAGCTAATTTTAAGATATCTTTATCAATATTTTCTTTAACAAGATTTTCTTCAATATTTAAACTTTCTTCAAGTTTGTTTGTTACAATCTCTCCATCTATTGCTTCAATAATTCGAACATTTACAGAAGATTTGAATTTATCAGAAGTTTTAGATTCATCAGGAGATATAGGATCATCTAAAGCAATATCAAAATCACTGGGAAGTGTTTCATTTAAAATAAAAGTATCTTTTAAACTCGGCTTTTTAGCATTAATAAAAGAGATTCCTTCTTCAGCCACCAATTTTCCATCTATAAATGTCTTTTTAACATCTAAATTTTGAATAGTATCAATTAAGACAAAATTAGCTTTTCTACCAGAGGCTATTATCCCAGTATTAAGATTATAATGCTGTGAAACGTTTATTGTGACCATTTTAATAGCTTCAATTGGATCAATTCCTAAAGAAATAGCTTTTTTGATTAATAGATTTAAGTGTCCCTTTTTAAGATCTCTAGGATCTTTATCATCACTTACAAGGAAATCGAATAGAGGATTCTTTAAAATGTTTTCAAAATCCTCAGCAGAAACAGAACCAAAAAAATCTTGATTTGTAAAGAGATTAATTCTATCTTTTATACTGAAAAGAGCCTCCATATTCTTAGCAGAAGATCCCTCTCTTACCATTATTTTCATACCAAGTTTCTTTTTTTCAATAGCTTCATCAAAATTCATACATTCATGATCTGTGGATATTGTTACTCCTTCAATCCCATTTTGAATATAATTTTCTAAATCCTTACCTGATAACATAGGAGCATGACCATCGATTGGTTTTTGATGTTTTTTAGCTATTTTTAACTTTTCCATTACATTATCATCATTATTTATAACTCCAACATAATTCATAACTTCTCCTAATGATACAATTTCATCTTTTAACATGATTTCATCAAGAGCTAAGTTATCAATAGAAAATCCTGATGTCTCAAATGATGTAGCAGGAACACAAGAAGGAGCAGAGAAATAGAAATCAAATGGAACTTTAGATGCATCATTTATCATGAAATCAACACCTTCAATTCCCATTACATTAGCTATTTCATGAGGATCAGCTATTACAGAAGTTGTACCATATGGAACTACAGCTTTAGCAAAATTAGAAGGAGTTAGCATTGTACTTTCAATATGAATATGGGCATCTATAAAACCTGGAACTATAATTCCATCAAAGTCTAGTTTTGAATTCCCATCAATTCTATTAACTTCTTTAAAATAGCTATTTTCTATAATGATCTCAGCAGGATAAATTTCATTACTTTCAACATCTAGAATATTGGCTTTAAAATTTTTAATTCCTTCACTATCAATAATATTCATTTTATCTCAAATAAAAAATTGTTAAATTAAAAAATTACGATGCTATTTCTCTAATTCAGAATATAAAGTTGGTAAAAATGCCCCTATATCTGTTACAACACTTACAACTTGGGCACTTCCCCTATCTGAAAGCTTTGTAACTGTAGCAGGGTTGATATCAACACATATACTTTTGACTCTAGAAGGCAATATGTTTCCAGTAGCTATTGAATGTAACATAGTAGCTATCATTATAACCATGTCTACTTCTTGAGCATATACTCGCATAGCTTCTTGAGCTTCAATAACATCAGTTATAACATCTGGAAGTGGGCCATCATCACGTATAGAGCCTGCAAGAATATAAGGAACATTATTCTTAACACATTCATACATTATGCCTTTTTTTAATATGCCAATTTCAACAGCTTTTTCTATAGAGCCTGCATTATTTATTGTATTAATAGCTCTCATGTGATGAGTATGACCTCTACTTACAACTTCTCCAGTCTTTATGCAAACTCCTAGTGATGTTCCATAAAGAGCATTTTCAATGTCATGAGTAGCTAATGCATTACCTGCAAAAATAATGTCAATGAACCCTTCTTTAATCATTCTAGCCAAAAGATCTGCAGAACCAGTATGTACAATAGCAGGTCCTCCAACAATAGCTATTTTCCCACCATTAGATTTTATTTCTTTTATTTCGGAAGCTATATTCTTGATTATATTCATCAATGGTTTTTCTGAGGAAACATCACTGTTCATGAATTCAAAAACCCCTTGTTTACCTCTTGGACGTTCTGGAGGAGTTACACGTATTCCTTCCCTACCAACAACTATTAACTCTCCTTTTTTAATTTTCCCAATTGCTTTACATGATGCTTTATTATTTTTTTCATCAACAACAATCATACAGTCCATTTCAATTTCATCAACAAGTAACCAAACACCTTTATAAAGAACATGAGTTACATGGTTAGTGGTTGAATAGAAATTATCTGGAGCAACCTTATCTTTTGGAGAAGCTACAATTTTCACTTCTTTTATTTCTGATATTGATGCACCAATTTCGCTTAATTCATCTAATATTTGATTTAATAAAGAGGGTGAATCTGCTGAGACAATTATCTTAGCTCTACTTACATCTGATTTTTTTTTCCCTATGTCAAACTCAAGTATCTTAAAATCTCCACCTTTATCCATAATTATGTCCAAAGTCTTTGGAAGAATTAGAGAATCGATAATATGACCAGAAAGTTCTATTTCTCTTTGATTCATTAGGTATACCTCCTTAATAATAGCTATTATAAATATGCATCAATAATCAATATTAATTAAAATATATTGAATGTAATATTTAAAGTTTTGCTAATTTAGATTCTTATTTTAAAGTACTTGACTAAGTACAATTATTAATTAATTAAACAGATGATTAATATTTATAATAAAAAATAAAGAATATTTATTTTTAAATTTGGATAAAAATTATTAAAAGAACCTTATTTTCAAAAATATAAAGAAAATTATTAATGAATTCAAATATATTGGCTTAATTAAATATTTGATTAAATACAATGCCTATATGAATTTTAATAGTTATAAAAAATTTTTATTTTTATAATATTAAAAATCTTTAATTTTTTAATATTTATAATAGTTATCTTAATTATTTTAATTATTTTAATTAAAGAATATATTATCCAAAATAAACTAAATAATATCTAAAAATTCTTAATATGATATTTTAGTCTAATGTATTAATTAAAAAAGAGATTATCCAAAATAAACTAAATAATATCTAAAAATTCTTAATATGATATTTTAGTCTAATGTATTAATTAAAAAAGAGATTATCCAAAATAAACTAAGTAATATATAAAATATTTACTATTTTAATTAATTAAAGTTAAAAAATCATAAACTATTTTAGCTGCTGTTATTGCTGATCTATCCCCAAGTGTATTAGTAGATAACTCTACTAAATCAAAACCAATAATTTGTTTTTTAGTTAAAATTCCAAGGAGTTGATTCATATCATTTGGAGAAATCCCATTTGGAATAGGATTTCCAACAGCAGGGACATAAATAGGATCAAAAACATCTAAATCAATACTAAGGTAAATAGGCCCATTAATAGATGCTAATTCATCTTTTACATGTTCATTTGCATAATTTAGGTAATTTGATGTGAAAACTTCAATATTATCATTAGAAAGACCATAATTATCTTCTTCAAGAGAAGCAGAGCGGATTCCAATTTGAACTATCTTTTTTGGAGAAAGTTCATGAATTCTTCTCATTACTGTTGCATGAGAACATTTTTCACCCTGATAAGTATCAATCATATCCATATGAGCATCAAAATGGACAATTGTAATATCATTAATGTCATACTCTTTTGATAGAGATTTAAGTGGAGATAAACTAATACTATGTTCTCCTCCTAAAATAATAGGGAATAATCCTAGAGATAATAATTCATCAACAGCTTGTTCAAGATTTTCAGATGTTTTCCTGCAATTTCCATGCACAACATTTAAATCTCCAAAATCATAAAAATTAGTAATCAATTCGCGATTATAAGAAATATCATATTTTTCAAAGCTATTAGAAGCTTCCCTTATAGCTATTGGGCCTAAACGAGATCCTGAATGATAAGAACTAGTACTATCAAAAGGAACTCCAATAATTCCCCAATTAGATAAATTATTAGGATTAGCCTTTGTTAAAGCTTTAATATCTTCCAAATCATAGTAATGTTTTGAAAAAGCAAATTTTCCAGGATCATGTGTATTAAATAGCATCAAAAAACCTTTAAAATTATATAGATGGATATATTTTTATATTTATTTCATGTATTATCTATTCTTATATATTTTGATATTATTATAGATTCCTACTATTCTTTATATTTCTATAAGATATTAACTATCAGTAGTTCGCAAAGTAAAGTATTATATTGTGTGGTGTAGTATTATTAAGTTATGAAACAAAAAAACACACCACATAAAATACTATTGAATGATGAGGTATTGAATCTTTCGGTGAATGTGATTAAAGATATGTTAGAGTTGAAATCAGCTCCTAATGCTATGTATAATGATAAAACGATTGTTTATCATCTTTTTAATGCCGATACTTCTCGAACTAGTGTTAATAATGTTAGTAGTTTTTGTATTGATGCTCCTTCAGAAGGAATAATTAGCTATAAGCTTCATAATATTAATTCAGATAGAATTCAAGATGAATTTAAATGAAAATTTAAAGATTCATGAAATTAAAACCATACATAAGAAACAAAACACCTTTGGTATTGATTTTGTCGATATTCCTTATTATGGTGAGGAAAAAGGGAGTTGAAATACCATAAAAAGGAAACCTAAACAAGGAACTAGTCGATTTTACGCTTATACCCCCATATAAATAATATTAAGAAACAAACGCTACACCTTAGCTGTGAAACATGTTAAAAAGGAGAAACTTTAAAGGACACAACAAATTTTTTAATAAAAGAAATTGAAACTATCTGATTTAAAATTAAAGCACTTTATCTTGACAAAGAGTTCTATACTGTAAAAGTGATAAACTATCTTTAAAATAGATTTTTACAAACCAAATGATCAAAAAAACCCTCAAATACCTATTTATTATAACTTTTAGCTAACTTTTTAGGTTTATGAAAGTTAAATATACTAATTGGATTTATTAGTTATTAATTAACTATTATATATTGAAAATTATCAATAATGAAATACTAACTACAGAAATAATACCTAAAGCTAACCCATAATAAGATTTAATAAAAAAATGAATAAAAAAAAGAAAGTTGAGTAAAAAAAAGATTTATAAATATATAAATCATATTTTCTACTCATAACAAAGGCCTAATTATAACAAAGGATCTAAAATATTATTAGCATCGTCTAAGTTACCAATAGCAGTTTCTATGTCTACTCCTGTTTCGCTTGCAGTTATTACAGCATTTGTTACAGCAGTTACATTACCACTTAAAGTAGAATCTGAAGTTCCTGCACTACCTGCATCAGTAGATATATCAGTTAATGCAGTTTCTACTGGAGTATGATACCTATTAGCAGCATCTACTGCTCTTTCTGCTTCATCATGTACAATGGTTGCATTACTTAGTGCTTGATTGTATGATGCTAATATGTCAGCTATAGTTGTTGCAGAATCTGCTAATGATTTTGCACCTGTTACATTATCGGCTGCTGCATTTAAACTATCATAGCCAGCATTTACATCAACTGCAGTAGTTGTTGCTTCATCCAATAATTGATTTGCTGTGTCGTTTGCTGATATTGCATTTGATTGCCCTGATCCTGTACCTGCAGCAGTAGCTAATGCATCTGTTGCATTATATATAGCTTCGAAATTAGTTAATAATGTTCCTAATCCAGTCATCACTATGGATGCATTGCCTTTTACATTATTTACAGCGTCAAGTAAAGCATCTATAAGTTCTTGTCCTTTAGCTATTGTTGCATTTGTTGCAGAAGCATTACTACGATTAGTAGCATCATTTACAAATGCCCCATAACCTTTATTGTAAGCTTCAGTAACATTACCTGTTATAACATCAGTGATATAGTCAGTAATAGCAGTATTATCCCACTCAAAATAACCAGAATTAGCATAGTCACTATCTGCGAAGTAGCTGTTCATAACTACATTTGTGTAATTAGTTAGGTATGTGTCACTAGCTATTTTAAAGAAAGTATCATTACCCATGTTTGTACTGTTTTCTTCAGCTAAAATTTTAGTGAAATTACTAACAAATGAGTCGATAAAAGCATTGTACAAATCAGTATTAGTATTAGGATCGTTAGGATCGAGTCCTAAAGCTATTGCAACATTTTCAGCTATTGTTTGAGGATCTATAGCATTAACATCGTTTATATTACCATTAAATAATTCTGTGTTGTATATGTCATAGATAGATTCTGTGAAGTTCCCTAAAATACCATCTACAACAGATTTAGCGTTATTATAAGATCTATTAGCCAAAGATTCCTTCCATAAAGCATCGCCAAGAGCATATTCTGCTTTTGTGAGTCTATTTTGGTAGTAGTTTAAGAGGTCGATTGCTGAACTTAATTCAGTGTTCAGTTGTGTAACACTGCGTTTACTACTTTCATAGTTATATCTTGCATTGTTGTATTCATTTTTAGCAGATCGTGCTTTATTTTTATAGGTTTTAGCTGTTTTTTTAGCTTTCAATGCTTTATTTTTATTAGTTTTTGTAGGTTTTGCTTTATATTTTTTAAGAGCGGTCACATATTTATTATATGCACTCTTATACTTTGTAAAAGCTTTTTTATAAGCATTGTATTTAGCTGTTCTTGTGTTAAGAACTTTTTTCTGATCAGATAATGCATTAGCCTGTTTTTTTTCTAAAGTTTGAACATTTTTATCTTTATCAGCTAAGGTCTTATTTTCCTTTTGAACAGTTTCATTTGCTTTCGTTGAATCCTTTTCCGCAATGGTAAGGTTATTTTCTAAATCTTCATATGTACTATTCCATTTATTAGAGGTATCATAGGTTGTATCTGCTGCCATTACACTACCAGAGATAGCTACAGTAGCTATCATTGTAAACAACACAGCGAGGATTAGTAACATAGGACGATTCTTAAGTTTAAACTTATTCATTTTATACATCCCTCACAATTTATTGATTTATTTAATCTATGTTTTTTTTACATGAGTGATGGAAGAATAGTTGTCATACATGCTTAATGCTATAAACAAGTTTTTTAAACAAATTTCTTCCATCACTTTTTTAGCTACAAAATAATAAAGAGTCATCCCTTATTGTTATAAAATTTTAAAGTTGTTATAAAGATGGAATACTCAGTTTGTAACTGAATATTCCCTTTGTAATCAAACATATAAAAAGTTAACTAAAAATGAGTATATATAAAAAAATAATATATATATATATATATATATATATATATCATAAATAAGTAAATAAAAAACCATTAAAAATAGATATTGTAATAATTACCAAAGTTTTGCAACAGATAATATGATTGGAATATCTTCCAATATTCCATATAAACTCTTTAAATTTTATTTAATTGTTTTTTAATAGTTTTTTATGAAAGTTTAAAAATGAGTATACCTTACAATTTTTGAGTTAATACACTTAATATACTATGAAAAAAAATAAATTGGGTAGGAAATAATTATTTTTGTTTAGAGAGTATATATACTAAAATATACAATGTTTAAAAATATTTGATATAAAAAATTTTGTATAATTATATTAACTAAATTCTTAATATTGTTCAACAATATTAGAATTATTTCCCATACAATAAAATACTAAAAAGTAAATAATAAAAAATATAATTAAAAAATAATTAAATAAAAAAATGAAACCCCAATGAAAGAAAAGAATAAACAATATTAATAATTAATGTATTCTAACTATCCCATTTTTATTGTCAAAATGTTTATCAAAGGTAGCTATCTCTTCTATTTCCAAATATTCCATCAACACAATATATATATATATATATATATATATATATATATATATATATACAATCATTAAAAGGGATTCTTTGGGGATAATATGATTTCAAATATTTTAAAGCTACATCATGATAGTCACCATCATATAAAATCTTTAGATTATTAATCATGAAATTATAAACTTTTTCTGTCAATTCTATATTTTGTTTTAATCTAACATTCAAAATATTCAAAACTTCAGTTACAACTAATTTAGAAGTCACTTTCTCTTTATTTTGAATATCTTTCCATATATTAACTGCTCTATTGTAATTATCATGTTTTTTTAAAGATAAAGCTATTATGAAATTCGCATCCAAGAAAATCATTATTCCCACTTTCTAATTCTAGCATCATTAACAGCTTCAACTACATCAAATCCTTCTGGTGCTTCCATTATTCCAACTATAGAATTTAACTCTTTTTTCGTGGGATTAGAATTATAAGTATCTTTATTAGCTATAAAATGCTCAGGTATTTTATTTTTCCTTTTAGATTCTATTCCTTTTTCTATAATATCATTTAAAACCTTGGTTTCAGTCATATTTTCTCTTTTAGCTATCCTACTAATAGCTTTTAATAAATCTGGTTTAATTTTAATATTATTTGTTGTAATTACCATATTATCTACCAATTATATTTTATAATATATTAATATACTATTACAAATATATACTTTTTTATCAAATACATTATAAAAACAATGCTAATTATCACCATATATCCTTTAAACTCCTATTCAAGTTCTAATTCAGTTTTACCCATTATTTAACAAGTTTATAATTCTAAAAACTACTTTAAATCCATAAAACTATATAATACATCAACCATTTTATTTTCCAGCAAAAACAATCAAAATCATAGTGCCTTAACAATTTATATATATCATAAATAAGTAAATGAAAAAACTAATTGATGAAAACAAAGAAAAAAACAAAAATATAAAGATAAAAACTACTAAAAAACAAAAATATAAAAACACTTTATGAACTACTAATAATAGAAATAAAAATGGAAACAAAATAAATTAAAAAAAATTATATTATAAATAATGATTACAATTTACAGTGAAAAATAGAATTATTTAGTTCTCATTATTTTCATTTTTCCTAAAGCTACAATATATTCTAGCTCTATACCCTCTGATATTTGATCTTTTAGATCATCCGGCATAGGAAGTTCAAAGGTTTCATAGCTTTCCATATCCATTACCTGAACCTCACTCCCCATAATAGCTAATACTTGTCCAACTCTTTTATCAATAATTGGAATATCAACTTTAGTATCTACTGGTTTAACGATACTTCTTTTCTGATTATCAAAAATACCCACAGCTTCAAGCCTTGCTTTAGCTGCTCCGTGTTTTCCTGGAGATGATGTTGTTAGACTAGTTATCTTAGAAGCTTCTCCACCTAATATTACATATTTACCTACTTTTAAAGTTTTTACTTCAACAACTTTTTTTGACATTAATTTTCCTCCACATATGATAGAATTATTGTAATCTCATAACTATATAATCTATAACAGATCAAATATGAGAATTTGGGCTTTATCCAGAATATCAATCCATTTTAATCTTAATTAATTCTTAATAATATCTAGATTAATACTGTATTAATAATAATATCTAGATTAATACTATATTAAATAACTTTTTATATAAATGTTATATATTCTTTAGCTAATTTTCAATATAAAAATTCCATGTAAAACATGAATTTAAATAAAAGATGATACTTCTACATTCGCAAAATGTTAAATAAAAATATACTATAAATTATTTGTTAAACTAGAATATATAGCTATTGAAAAAAATAAATAAACAGGTGAAATTTCAAAAGGCTTTTATTAAAAATTTAAATACATGTAATAACAAAATAATACATATAATTAACTCAAATAGGGGGAGGTGATTATGTGAAATACACATGTGGTGAAAGTCCAGGTCATGGAGAGTATAGATGTCTGACTAATAACTGTCCAGAAATTATAAGTTTAGATGATACAAGTGATAAACTTCCACCATGTAGATTATGTAATAAGTGTAATTGGGAAAGAGTATAACTTTTCCAATTTATTTTTGCTATAATTTAAACCTAATATCTAAATATTCCAAATTAATCCCAATAGAACAAAATATTCCAAATTAAAACTCAATTTTAATGGAGGTGATTAATAATGGACAGAAGTCCTCTTAATTCTAGCTATTTAAAATCTGTAGCATATGATATGAATTCTCAAACATTAGAGATTGAATTCCACAATGGTAGTATTTGCCAATATTTAGAAGTACCTTCAGTCACACATAGTACTTTAATGTTATCATCATCCCAGGGTACATATTTTAAGGAAAATATAAAAAATAGCTATTCTAAAAAAAAAATAAGATAATGAAAACTATGTTATAGATAAAATAAAGAAAATAAATAGATTAAAAAGAAAAGAAGACTAAAAACTGATATGAAAAATATAATTTCTAAAATTATTTTAATGATATGAAATTATAAAGATATTTCCTTATAATTATTACAAAAACCGTAAAAAATAAATAGAAGTTAATATAATATTAATAGTATATGTAATAATAATTTTTTCAACTGAATGAAACCATGAAAAACTTCTTCTCTCTATAATATAAATTATATTATTGAATAACAACACGTATTTCTTGAAAAAAATTATTACTAAAATAGTAGAGATCATAGAAAAAGGTTGAATATCCTACCCACTTACTTTTTTCTACTCTACCCTCTTTTTCTTACTTTCCATTAAAAATATGAGATATTATGATTTATCAAAGATAAAAGATTATACAAATATCCATTAGTCTGATTATTACTTGATAAAACATTATGTGATTTGTTATTTATCAATGAAAAATATATTTTTAATTCTAATATTTTATTTCAAAGTTATTACATTTTCCATTGCTTTATATTAATTCTAACATTTTTTTATTTCAAACTTATTACCTTTTTCTATATATTTTATATTAATCATGAATTAATAATAATTAATAATAAATAATAAATAACGAATGATAATTTATTATATTGATTAAATAGATAACTAATGTCTTATTTTAAGAGTTGAATATTTAATATCTATAAAAATTTTCTATTTTCATAAAATTAAAAATCTTTGATTTTTATAATAATTATAAATATTTTTAATTAGTACTTAAAACATAATATTAATAATTATTAATTCTAATTATATTTAAAAAGATTCACATTACAGTGAAAATCGTGATAAAATGAAAGTAGCTATTGTATCAGGAAAAGCAGAAGGACCTAATAAACTTAATTCATTTGATAATGCTTTATTAAAGGCAAGGATTGGAGATGTTAATCTGATAAAAGTTTCAAGTATGGTAGAAAAAGGTACTGAAATCACAGATTTACCTAAACTAAAACCTGGAGCTATGGTAAACTGTGTTCTTTCAAAAATAACATCAGAAAAAAAAGGAGATTTAATTTCAGCAGCCATAGTTATAGCTATTGGAGATAATCTAGGTTGTGTAGCTGAAAATGCAAGAATAAATACCTCTCCTAAAGAAGTAAAAGAAGAAGCAATAGATATGGTTAAATATATGATGGATAAAAGAAATGAAAAAATCAATGAAATGGTTGTTGAGGAGATAAATCACAAAGTAGAAGAAATAGGCACCGTTGTGGCTTCTTTAGTTTATTTAAATGAAGAGATAATAGCTATCCAATAACATTATCTTTAAATAAAGAGATAATAGCTATCAAAAAACATTATCTTTAAATGAAGAGATAATAGCTATCCAATAACATTATGTTTAAATAAAGAGATAATAGCTATCAAAAAATTATTTTATTAAAGCTCTATTAATTATAATATTATTAAAAAATCTAAGTAAAAATACTTTATAATTGTGAATATTTAAATAGCTATTCTCAAAAATATAATTAAATCAATATAAAAGGATGATAAAAAAATGGATCAAAAAGATATTGAAATATGCGAAAAAATTTCCAAAGAAATCATCAAAAATGTGGAAAACAGATTAGAAAAGCATTTTGGAAATAAAGAATCTGGAAAGTTTGTTAAGATAGGAGCAGACGGTACACCAACAAATTATATTGATTTAGTAGCCGAAGAGGAAGTTATTAAAGTTCTTAAAAATGCAGATTTCGTTTCCTTATTGATTAGTGAGGAAATAGGAGAGATGAAGTTAGGTAAAGGATTAGAAAGTTTTGTGAGAATATCTGAAGAATCAGAAAAACTTTTAGATAAAGAAACTAAAATTGAGGATGAACCAAGATTCATATTTTTAGTTGATCCTCTTGATGGAACAAGTAATGCTATAAAAAACATACCTGCTTATGGGATTTCAATAGCTGTAGTTGAAATCCCAGATGGAAAAATAGCTACTCTTGAAGATGTTAAATTAGGTTTTATTAAAAATTTCGCTAACGGAAACTTTTATGAAGCTGTTAAAGGGAAAGGCTCCAAAATAAACGGGAAAAAGATGGAACCTACAACTGAAACTAACTTAAATAAGATATCAATCGGAGGATTTGTAAAATCAAGTAACTTGAAAATTCCAAATCTACTTAAAAAAGTTAGAAGGATGAGAATTTTAGGATCAGTTGTTTTAGAATTAGTTTATATAGCAAATGGAAAGTATGATGCATTTTTTGACTTAAGAGGCAGTAGAATAATAGATATTTCTGCTTCAAAGCTAATTGCTGAAGAGTCTGGAGCTATTGTAACCGATGAATATGGAAATAAATTAAATAACAAACTAAGTATATATGAAAAAACTATTGTAATTGGAGCTAGTAATAAAGAACTCCATGAAAAAATTATAAAATTCATTAATAACGATGAATCGAAGCCAATGAAAAAAATTGGAGTTGTAAGTAGGTTAGATAATTATGATGCTATTTTATTTGCTGCTAAAATAATACAAAGACTAAATGATAAAGATATATCTATTTCAATTGAGCCATCCTTAGTTACTAAATTAGAAGAAATAAAAAAAAGTGATAACTTAGAAAATATATTAAAATATATCTCAAACACAAAACCTAAAGTTTTTGAAGAGTTAGCTGGTCTCAAGCTCAATTTAGATTTCACCAAATATGCAAAATCTATTTCTAAATTTGATTCAGACATTGTAATCACTCTTGGGGGGGACGGAACTATTTTAAGGACACAAAATCAGCTAAGTGATAATGAAATTCCAATTTTAGGAATAAATATGGGAACTGTGGGTTTTTTAACAGAAATAGATACAGAACATGCATTTAAATCATTAGAATCTATTTTACAAGGAAATTATTACAGAGAAAAGAGAACACAGCTTAAAATTTCTCATGGATCTCATATATTTACTGCATTAAACGAAGTTGTCATAATGACAGAAAAGCCCGCAAAAATGTTAAATTTTGAAGTTCGAGTAGATGGAGATATCATAGAAGAATTTAGAGCAGATGGTTTGATATTATCCACCCCAAGTGGGTCAACTGCATATTCCATGTCAGCAGGAGGGCCTATTGTGGATCCTAAAGTCAGAGCTTTCATAATAATACCAATTTGCCCATATAAACTAGGTCTTAGACCAATCGTTGTTTCTGATTCTAGTGAAATTGCAGTTAAATTGATGAAAAAAGGTAAAAAAGCAGTTTTTGTTATGGATGGACAGATAAGTGAAGAAGTAGATTATCTTGAAGAGATAAAATTTGTAAAATCTGAAAATGATGTATATTTCATTAGAACTTTAAATGAAACATTCTACAATAGAGTTAAAGAGAAATTAACTGATGGTGGAATTGATTTAGGCAAGTGCTAATGAGTAATGATTGTATTAAGTGATGAATTATGGATGTCCTTATTATCGATTTAACTCATGGTGGAGTTAAAATAGCTATTGAACTAAAAAAAATAGGAAATTTTAAACATATATTTGTCTATGATATATACAATACTTTAAAAAATCCTGACAGAAATTTACTGGAGTCTTATGATATAGAACTAGTAGAGGATATGGAATTATTAAATAACTGTAATAATTTATTAGTAATAAATCCAATTCATTCACCATTCAATATCACTGAAGAGCTAAAAAATACTGACTCCACGAAAAAAGGAAATATAAAAGAAATAAGCCATCATAAAGCTATTAATCTAGCTTTAGATAAATGGAAAGTTAGAGTTAGAAATCAGAATATTCCAATTGTTGAAGTTACTGGTGTAAAAGGTAAAACTAGTGTAGTGTCTATGTTAAAAGACATTTTAATAAAGGAAGATCCTCTTGTTTTAAGTAGCCTAGGAGCATGTCTTTATAAAAATGAGAAAAAAATATTATTAAAGAAAAATATCAGTATCACACCTGCAAGTACTTTAGAAACAATTAAAATAGCTAAAAAAATAGCTAATTCTGATTGTAGTGCAATAAATGATTTTAACGACTCTTATGATTGGGATAATTATATCCTAAACTATAATTCATGTCTATTTGAAAGTTCATTAGGAGTTACAGGAATAGGAAACATTGGAATATTAACAAATATCGTAGAAAATTATCCAATAGCTAGGAATAAATCAAATGCACGAGAAGCAAAAAAACAAGTGTTTAATTGTGATTTTGTAGTTGCAGAAGCTGAAACAATAGCTAAATATTATCCTAAAGAATATATTGAAATGAATGATAAAATAAATATATTTTCTTTATCCAAAGAAACAATGATAAATGATAATGAAGATAAATATAATTATAGGAAGAATGATTACAATATTGACAACTATGATATTAAAAATATAAGTAATTTAGTCATAGACAATATAGAGTACGGGTTAGATAAAACAAATTTTGATATAAGCTATAAAAATTTGAAAACTATTTATGGGGATGTTTTAAATGGTTCTATGAAAATTGAAACATTTGCTCCAGGCAAACATCATGTTTTAAACGTTTTAGCTACTATAACTGCTTCACTATCGTTAAAAATTGATAAAAACATTATAAAAAATTCATTATTAAATTTTAAGGGAATAATTGGAAGAAGTTCCCAGAAGTTCTTGGATGGGTCTAGGATAATTGAAGAAATTAATCCAGGTATAAATATTAAAGCTATTGAAAGTTCAATTGAGATGATAAGAGATTTGAATGATTATTCTATTATTATAGGTGGAAAATACGGAATCACTTGTGAAGAAATTGATGATAAAAAAGCAGCCATTCTTTTAGATGATTTTATTGATAAGAAAGATATGAATCTAATATTAACTGATGAAGTTGGAAAAGAAATTATGAAGAGTATGAAAAATGTAGTAGAATATATTCAAGATCCATTTGAAGCTCAAAAAATAGCTATTGCAAATAATAAAGATATACTATTCATTTATCGTTCGAATTATTCCCAATTAAATAAAAGATAATTTGATTGGCCAACATTAAATCAAATGATCAAAATATAGTTAATATAATAGTTTTAACAATTAAATTATCTAGATATATTTCATGGATATTAACAATTCAAAGAAAAACTTATAACTTAAAACATCCTATCTAAAAATGTATAAAATTCTAAAAAACATAATTAAAAACAATTCTTTAAAAGGAATTGGAGATGATTTATTGATTGTTGGGAGTAGAGGAAGTAAACTAGCACTTGTACAAACTAATTACATAAAAAAGCGTTTAAGTGATCTAGGAAATAAGAAATTAGAAATCAGAATTATTAAAACCTCTGGAGACAAGATAACTAGTTCACAATTATATAATATGGATTCGAAAGGACTGTTTACAAAAGAATTGGATAGAGCTGTTCTGGAAGAAGAAATTGATTTCGCTGTACATAGTTTGAAAGATGTCCCAACTGATTTAGATGAAGATCTTGAAATAGCTGCAATTCCCATCAGAGAATCTCCAAATGAAGTATTAATTTCAAATTATGAATGGGAAGATCTTAATAAAAGCTCAACTTTAGCTACCAGTAGTTTAAGACGAGAAGCCTTCTGCAACCATTATAAAAAAGGCTTGAAGCTAAAACCAATAAGGGGAAACATTAATACTAGGCTTGATAAAGTTTTAAATGGTGAGATCGATGCTACAATAATGGCAGAAGCAGGATTAAAAAGATTAGGTCTCACAAAATACATAAAAAATAGATTTCCTTTAGATTATATAACGCCTCCAGCTGGTCAAGGAGCTTTAGCTATTATAACTAGAAAAGATTCTAATATTAAAAATAAAATACAAAAGTTAGATCATTATGAATCTCACCAAGAAGTTTTAGCTGAAAAAACAGTTCTTGAAGAATTGGGAATTGGTTGTCAATGGCCTTTAGGTGCAATAGCTAGGATAAAGGATAAAGAAATAGAACTTTATTCCATTTTATTAACTCAAAAAGGAGAAATTCTTTATAAAAATACATTAACTGGACCTATTAAAGATAGTGAAAATATAGGAAAGCAATTATCTAAAAATATCGAAGAATATATCTAAATTAATAATAGTAATAATAAATAATCTAATACTAAATAATCTAATACTAAATAATCTAATACTAAATAATCTAATACTAAATAATCTAATACTAAATAATCTAATACTAAATAATCTAATACTAAATAATCTAATACTAATTTAATACTAGCTAATCTACAAAAAATAAAAATAATTAAGACAATATAAAGATAATTAAAATAATAAGAATTTAATAAATTAGTTAAATTACCAAAAAATAATTAAAAACAAAGAAATTAGGATAATTAAAATAGTTAAGTACCACAAACAATAAAAATATAATAAGAATAATAAAGCTAATAAATATTAGAAAATTTATAGAAATTACGGAATTTAATAGAAACTAATAAATAAAAATAATATTATCAATAATCAAAGGTTGAAAATTAATTGGAGGATTAATTGTGAAAATGGTAAATGTAGGAGTTATAGGTGTTGGAGCTATGGGATATAACCATGCTCGTGTTTATTATAGATTAGAAAATGTTAATCTCATAGGAGTTTCAGATGTAAGTGAACGCACTCTAAATAAAGTATCTAAAAAATATGATGCAATAGGATATAATAATTATGATGATCTACTTAAAAATCCTGAAATCGAAGTAGTTAGTATTTGTGTTCCCACTACCCATCATTTTAAAGTGGTTATGGATGCAATAGAACATGGGAAACATGTCTTAGTTGAAAAACCAATAGCTTTTACATTAGAAGAAGCTGAAGGAATGATAGCTTATGCTAAAAAGAAAGGAGTTAAGCTTGGAACTGGCCATGTAGAACGATTTAATCCTGCTGTACAGAAAGCAAAAGAATTAATTGAAAATGATGTTATAGGTGACATTGTTTCAGCTTCTGCAAAAAGAGTAGGGCCATTCCCTCCAAGAATAAAAGATGTCGGAGTAGCTATTGATTTAGCTATTCATGATTTAGATGTTATGTATTATATATTTGATGAAGAAGTAACGCAAGTTTATGCAACTATGGGCAGTATTCTTGAAAAGTGTGAATACGAAGACCATGCTGAGATAATGACCAAATTTGAAAATGGAATCACAGGAATATTAGAAGTTAACTGGCTTACACCTTATAAAAAAAGAGCTTTGGAGATTACTGGAACTGATGGAATAATAGCTATAGATTACATCGATCAAACCATCGATGTTGATGGAAAATTTGCACAAGATGTTCAAATAGAACATGAAGAGCCTTTAAAAGACGAAATAAAATCATTTATAAATTCCATAATAAATGATGAAGAACCAGAAATTACTGGAGAAGATGGTCTTAATGCTCTTAAAATGGTTTTAGCCGCAAATAAATCCTCAAAAAAACAAGTTCCTGTTAGTTTAGACGAAATCCGTAGGGTAAAATAGATATAATCTAGGTAACATTTTAGATAAAGTATAATAAAATGAATAAGGTGTAAGTATGAACCAAAAATTGATAAAAAAAGCTAATGGTCTTAGAAGCCATGGTTTTACTACTGGAGAAATAGCTGATGAACTTAATGTATCAATGGATACCGCTAGATGGTTAACTCTTCAAAAACCAGATGAACGAAAAGATAAAACGGAAGATACTCCATTAGATTTCGCTATTAATTGGAATAGTTTAGGAGGTAGTTCTGCAAGACTTAAATATGTTTCTGCAGCCTTGAGTGACATGACTTTGGTTTATGGAAAAGCTGAGGTTGTTGTAGGAATAGCTGTTAGTGGAATTCCATTTGCAACAATGATCGCCGATTTTTTAGAAAATGAAAAAGGTTTTGAAACATCTTTATCAGTTTTTCACCCAATTAAACACAGGAAAGAAAATGATAAAGAGCAAGAAGGAGCTATTAGTGAAAATTTTGCACCTGTCCATGGAAAAAAAGTTATAATTGTGGACGATGTTATAACTAGTGGAAGAACTTTAAAAGAAGTAATAAAGGCACTTAAAGATCGAGGTGCAGATCCAATAGCTGTAACTGTTTTAATCGATAAAGTAGGCATCTCTCAAATCGATGATGTTCCAGTAGAATCTTTAATCAAAGTAAGCAGATTAGATTAATTATCATCTTAGTTATCTAATCAATCATCATTTTATATCTTAATAGAAACATTACTATTTTTCTAATTATTCTTCATTAAATTTGAGATGGTTCTTTGATTAAGTTCTATATCTTAAAATAGCTGCAATTCCACCAAATGCTTTAAAAAGTTGCATTCCTTCTTCAGTTTCTGTGGAAATTATCTCAATATCAGAACCAAGTTCTTCAGCCATTTTAACAAAATCATCAACAAGATCTCTAGCTTCAGAGACCTTCATTTTTTCTCCACAATCTTCACATATATTTTCCTTGTCTTCTTTTGGATCTTTATAAGTTACTTGAACTTCACGACCACAATTTACACATCGTAATGTTTTTCTTGATTGAACTAGATCTTCGGATATAAGAAGAATATCTACTGCACCCATTTGAAGATTTTTACGAACTTCATCTTCACCATAAGATCCTAAACCATTTTCATTAATTAATTCATGGAGAAACTTTTGTACAAGTTGTTTTTCTTTCATTACATCCAGTTCTTCAAGAACATCCGAAGATTTATCAATTACTTCCCTTATTCCAAATTCCCCAGTGTAAGATGTATCTACAGTAGTTAAAACTTTATTTTGAAGTTCATATTGCAGATAATCTCCTTTTAGAAATTCTTCTTTAGTATGGCCTGGACCACCAATGATAATCCCTTTAAGATCCTCAATAGGCAAAAATATTTCATTCATATGCTCACCAATACGTTTTTTGAATTCATGAGCAGCTAAATCAATAAGACGATCAAATCTTCTTTGTGATTGACCTCCTGCCTTATGTTTACCTGGAACACCACTGGTTAATGTTTTTAAAATGTCTATTCTTTTTCCTTTAAGTGATGCTAAAGTGGCTTCCTTTCTATCCAATACAGCTAAACCAAAAACTTCTTTAACATCGATCATGTGCTGTAATGGCTCTAAAAAGAACTCAGAATTACAATGATAAGTATAAGTTTGAATTGGTTCTGGTGGTTCAAATACATATGTTTCCATTTTTTCAGTCCCAGGACCTCCTTTTGGAATCATTCCAACAAAAAGAACCAACCCTCTTTCAGGTGGCTTAGGAAATAGACGTAACCTCTGTACAATAACTTCAATAGCAGATTGAACATTTTTTTTTGTCTGTTTGCTTTTAATATTAGCACTTTGACTTAATTCTTCACGCATATGTTTTGTCACGTCACTGACTTGACGATCAGGAGGTATATAAACTGATACAAGTTCAGTTCCTCGTCCTTTCTTTTCTGATAACTCTTTAAGAGTTCTTTTAAATTCATATAATTCTTTTGAAGATGTTTCAGACAATATATTCACTCCTTAATCAAAATAATTCTTAATATGGTTTAATAATTCAACATTATTATAATATATGATATAATCAACCAATTCCATTCATCTAACTAAATTTATAATTAAATAAAATAATCAACCAATTCCATTCATCTAACTAAATTTATAATTAAATAAAATAATCAACCAATTCCATTCATCTAACTAAATTTATAATAATATTTGTTATATTTGTTAACTTTTTATAGTTTTATAGATATTCATCTTAAAAAAATCATCTTAATAAAACATAATATAGCTAACTATATTTTCTAGATATTTCTAATAGTTTATGTATTAAATTAATAAAGCAAAAAATTTATACAATATTATATTTATAAAAACTTCGATATATAATTATAGATATTTTTCATGATTAAATTAAAAATTATTGAATAAAAAATATGAATTTTTTAATAAATATCATGAAAATAATGAATTTTATTATTTTAAAGCAAATGTCAAATAAATTAATGAATTAATTATAAATCATAAAATTGAATAATAAAGTACAAAATAAATTTAAATAATGTTTCAAAAATTAATGAATTAATCATAAGATCATAAAATTGAATAACGAATTACAAAATAAATTTAAATAATATTTCAAAAATAATTATAAAATGAGGATGACTCATAATTATTTTTGTTTGATGAATATATAATCTAAAATGAACAATTTCCAAAAAAATTTGATAGAAAATACTTTTGTATAAATATTATACTTAAATTTAAATCATTGCTCACTGAAGTCGTAATTATGGGTCGTCTTCAACTAGAAAAATTAAAATAATAATAAAAAATTATTAAAAATAAGATTAATTATTAAAATAAAAAATATGATAAATTAATTAATATAATAACAAATATAGTAATTATAGATTTAATAATGGATATTTGGTGAATTTATGAGAATAGTAGTTGCAATTGGCGGATCAATACTAATGAAAGAATATGATTATAAAAAATTTCAGGAATATGCAGAAATATTGAGATTTTTAGCACAAGAAAACGAGATATTTGTGGTTGTGGGTGGTGGAAAACCTGCTAGGGATTACATAAGCATAGTTAGAGATCTTAAATGTGGTGAAGCTAAATGTGATGATATAGGTATTGAAGTTACAAGATTAAATGCTAAACTACTTATTCTTGCACTTAAAAATGATGCATACCCTTCAGTTCCTCATAATTTCCAAGAAGCAGAAAAATATTCTGCTAGTGGAAAAATTGTGATTATGGGTGGAACAGAACCTGCCCACAGTACTGATGCTGTAAGTGCTATCTTAGCAGAATATACTAAAGCAGACTTACTAATAAACTTAACTTCTGTAGATGGAATGTATGATAAAGATCCAACTAACAATTCCGATGCAAAACTTATTGAAGAAATTACTGCTACTGAAATGTTAGAATTCATTAAAAATAAAGATGTTAAGGCTGGAACCTATGAATTCTTTGATATGACAGCTATACAAATGATTAAAAGATCATCTCTTGAAACTGTAATAGCTAATGGAAATGATCCTAAAAATTTACTTAAAATTCTTAAGAAAGAAAAACTAGGAACTAGAATCATAGCTAAATAATAAAAATAATAAGAAAATAATTATAGGCAAATAATAAGAAAAATTATAAGAAATAAGATATATAAATAATAAGATACTAGTTTCTAAAAATTAAACTTTAAATAAATTATTAATTATGTATTATTAAATAAATTATAACAATTTATTAAATAAATATTCATTTGAAAATTATAAAAAGGTGAAATTATGGTCGATATACATAAACATTGCCCTGTTTGTGGTACTCCAATACCACTAGATGAAATTACTTGCTCTAATAAATGTCAAAATGTGTTAATGGAAAATCAAGCTAAAATGAAAAGAAGTAGGATACTTTTATTCATAGTGATGATTATTTTTATTATTGTATTTGTATTCATGATGTTCTTTAATAAATAAACAATAATTTAGTGATAAATAAATGAATAATCATAGATATCTGGAAAATACGATGTGTCTCTAATCATATTCATATATACTCACTAAATCATTAGTCTTTTAAGTAGCTATTTAATTAATAATAGAATATAATAAAAAAGAATAAAAGGTTTAAAATGTTATTATCATCTACCAACACATTAGAAACTAAAACAATCACAAACTATCATGGATTAGTTACTGGAGAATCTTTAATTGGTTCTAATGTATATAAAGATCTATTTTCAGGAGTTCGTGATGTTGTAGGTGGAAGAACTGCTGCTTATGAAGTAGAACTCCAAAAAGCAAGAGAATTAGCTTTAGATATTATGAAGGATAAAGCAAAAAAACTTAATGCAAATGCAATTATTGGATTGAAAATATCTTACAATAATCTTGGTGGGACAATGGGAAATACAATACTTGTAACCACCTATGGAACCGCTATATCTTACAAAGAAGATTATATATCCTTAAAAACGGATTAGTAACTAATTTAAAGAAAAACTACACATCATTAATGATTACTTTATTATTTTAAGAATAGTTAGATATGTCCAATGACTAATTATACTACTTACCACATTAATTAGGAATTAATATAAATTTAATTAGTTATATTAATTACTATTTGTTTTAATGCATTGAATAGCTAAAATACATTATGATAGGTTATTATTATTCATAAATGCCTTAATGCATTGAATAGGTAAAATACATTATGATAGGTTATTATTATTCATAAATGTTTTAATGCATTGAATAGCTAAAATACATTATAATAGGTCATTATTATTCATAAAAATGTGAAAACATGATTTTAGCAGAATATAGGAAAGAAGAGATTAAAAAAAAATTAATAGCTATTTTTTGCATAGTTATTGGTACTTTAATTGGAATAATATCCTTATTCTTATTTTATCTATTTGATATATCTATTTTTGGATTTAATATAGGCCTAATTTTATGCCCTGTAATGGCAGGATATGTTGAAACATATCTTGCAGAACGGTACTATGGAAAAACCACTGGAGCAGTTAGTGCATTTATATTATTCATTGTAACTGTTCTTTATGGATTTATCTTTATTAACACAGGATTGGGATTTAACATAATTTCAATTGGAAGTGCTGCAGTCATTTTACAAGCAGCTTTCCCCACATTAGTAAATTATTTCATAATTGTAGTTATACTTGGAATAATATCATATTTTTTAGGAATTTTCATAAGATTACTTAACTTTATCCATATACTCACGAGAAAGGCATATTTTATATTAATTGGAAAAGAATATGTTAAAAAAAAAGGTAAAATGGATTATAAAGAAGAAAAAAGGAGTGTAGATATAAATAATCTAGGAATTCTATTTTTAAGTACAACAAGTGAACCAAATAGAGAAATTAAAGAATTTAGTGGATTTTATGAAGGTGAAATATTGATTCAGCACTCTAAAAAATTAATTGACAGTACTCAAGACCATGGAAATGTTTCATTACTTAAAAGTCTTCAAAAAGCACAAGAACAGGCCATTATAAATTTAAGTGATTCTGCAAAAAAAGACAAATGCAATGCCATATTGGATTTAAGCATAGAATTCAATAGATTAGGTGGTTTAAAAGAAGACTCCATTTATGTTGTGGCTCGTGGAACCGGTGTTAGATTAGAATAATTAAAATTCAAAATAAAATAAACTATCAACCCTGAAATTAAAAGCTTATTTAGAGATATTATCCTAAAACTCCCTATTTCGTAATTAAGAATTAACTATAAGATGTCCAATATACCCAATTGGATCTAATCCCAAGAGTTTAATTCCTATGAAAAACATTAAAATGGCAAAAATGAGTTTTAATAACTTTTCGGGAGATCTATAGACTAATTTTGCACCTAGGTATGCCATAGGAATAGAAAAAATAGCTATTATTCCAAAATTAATTAAACTAATATATCCTAAATAGTAAGGCAATGTATTAATTTTTAATCCAGTTAGAATATAAGAAGCTGTTCCCCCAATGGCAGTTAAAAATATGAAAATAGAAGAGATTCCGATAGATTCTTTTATTGAAAATCCTAAGAAGAATATAAGAGCAGGGACTAAAAGTATTCCTCCACCAATGCCAAGTAGGCCTGAACTGAAGCCAATACTTACTCCTAAAATAGCTCCAATTACCATAGAAAATTTTAATTTGCTAGATTGTTTTTCTGAATCCTTATTTGCTACCATATAAATAGAGATCAATGCCAAAAAAATTCCTAAAATTGATTGCAAAATAGCTGCAGGAAGTAAAGAAGAGGTGATTCCTCCTAAAACTCCTCCAAGCATCCCAAAGATACCTAATATTATTCCTGGTTTTATTATCTTTTTTAATCTATTTTGATGAGTGTAAGCTCCAGCTAATGAGGTAGGAATAATAATAGCTAAGCTTGTTCCTAAAGATATTCTTAGAGCTAGGTCTGTATCAATTCCAGTAGATGTAAGTAAAAAGAATTGAAGAGGAACCATGAGAAAACCTCCACCTACACCAAGTAAACCTGATGAAATTCCTGCAAAGACTCCAATAAACATTAAAAGTATTATATATTCAATAGAAAAAATCAAACACCTCACTTAATAAAAAAAACCATTTAAACAAATTACAATTAATAAATAGAATTTTATAAGGATATCTTTTATGAATCATAATGATTAATAAAATATTATTTTGTATAGATTAAACATATACATTATATTATATTGTAAATAATTTTTTATTGATAACAATGAATCTAATTAATAATAATGATAATAATGATAATAATGATAATAATGGTATACCAAATTAATAACAGCATATCTTAATATTAAATAATACAAAATACAAATATTGATTATAAATATTAGACTATAAATATTTATTACAATTTTAATTATTATAATTATTATTATAATCATTATGAGTTAGAGAGTTATAATACATTCTGACCATTACAATTATGAAATCATTATTATGAAATTTTAAAATATTCTTTAGTATACTATAAAATTTTTAAATTAGACAATTAAATTTTATATTTAGTGTTTAAAATAGTAATATGAATATCCTAAAATAGTAATATGAATATGTTAAAATAGTGATAGAAACATATTAAGATAGTAATATGAATAATATGAATATCAAAAGATTTTACAAGTGTTAACTGGGTCTTAAACATGAAAATAAGTAGATATACAATAGCTGGTATCATATTTCTATTATTATCAATATTAATATTCTTTTCTAATTCTTTAGACTTTTTTATAAGACCAATTACTGAATTATTTTTGATGGGGTCTTCAAAAGGTAAAGATATTTTATTTTTTGCAATCATAGGTTTATTTTTAATTTTTAGTCAGATATTTGAATATAATAACAATTTCAAGGAAAATTCAATTGTTAAAAATCTAATATCATTTAGAATATCAAAGATTCTTAAATTTAATAATAGATTCTATCTTAAGATTTCAATCATATTATTTTTAATTACTGCTATACTTGGTTTGATTCTTGAAGTAGTTATGAGATACTATTTAGGGATAGGGCAACTCACTATCTTTGTTAGCATGGTTCCAGATCCAACTACAACAAGTATAATACATTCGCATATTTATAAAGCTATTTTAGGGAATATAATTACCTCTACTCTTACAAATGTTCCTGAAGGAATTCATACAGCTGATTCATTAGCCCAATATGTTCCAGTATTGGCCAATATAATAATGATCATATTGCCTATAATGTTTTTAACATTACTCGCTTCCTTGAAAAATCGATTGTTTCCTACTAGATTGATTTTAATATTCGCAGCTACTTGTGGATTGATCGGAATAGTAGATGGGGGTTTATTCTCTACTCCAGCTATTGTGGGAATATTTGGAATGATGATTATTTATTTTGATGAATATCCTCTAAATTACTACATTGGGAAAGTTCTTAAAATCCAGTCCCTCACTGACAAAACAAGAAATAAGATAATTTTTATTCAAAAACATAGCATGAAATCTTACCTTACTTTTAAAAGGACAGTTCCTTATATATTTTTGATTTTAATAATAATATTAAGAATATCAATTGCAATTTTAGGTACTAATACTGAATATTATGAAGTAGCCATATTTGATCCCGTTGACAACTTAGATTTAGATAACTATTCTATCTTATCCATAAATGAATCTAGTAATAATTCTAGTGAAAAAAAGAATAACACTAGTAATCTCAACAGTGATGTTGTTAATGGAAACAATAAAGTAATTATTAAGTTTTCGGCAGAATACAATGAGATGGATCTATTGAACAGTTTAACAAAATCTCTTGAGAATAAATCTAGCAGTTTTACAATGTCATGGAATTTTTATTCTTATTTTAAGGAATATAATAATAATATGACTTCAGCTACCAATATTAATGAATAAATAGGAAGCGATTATAACATCATATTTATAAAATTCTATATAAAATTTAATAATCTTTTAATAAAATTATTAAACATCAAAAACAATAGAAATAATATAAAAAATAAATAGAAGTAAAAATTAATAATTAAAAGTAAATATATTGATTCATAATTTCATCATAATAAATAGAAAATTAAAAAATAAAAGATTAAATCAAAATTACTAAAATAAAAATTAATAACAAAACACTAAACCCACATATCAAAATTACTAAAATAAAAATTAATTTATTGAGGATATATATGAAACTTAGTATCATTATTCCAACATATAATGAAGAAAAATATCTTCCTAATCTATTGAAAAGTATTAAATCTCAAAAATACGAAGATTATGAGATAATAGTGGCTGATGCTGATTCTAAAGATAGAACTATAGAAATAGCTAAAAAATATAGATGTAAGATTGTTAAAGGAGGAATCCCTGGAATTGGGAGGAATAACGGTGCTAAAATAGCTAAAGGAGAGCTATTGCTATTTTTAGATTCTGATTTAGAACTTACTGAAAATTATCTTCAAAGTCTTATTGAAGAATTTGAAAGAGAGAAAGCAGATATAGGAATAACATTGATGATACCTTCATCTGAAAAGAAAAGAGATAAAATTCTTCATGATTTAGCCAATTGGTTTATGATAGCTTTTGAGAAAATTAAACCTCACGGAGCTGGATGTTATGGAATAATAACCAAAAAATCATTACATGATAAACATGAAGGTTTTGATGAAAAACTTACTTTTGGAGAAGATACTAACTATATTGAAAAATTAGCCAAAAATAATACTTTTAAAGTTCTCAGAACTCCAAAAGTTTGTGTTTCAACAAGAAGATTGGAAGAAGAAGGTTTAGGTAAGCTTGCAAGACAATATAGTAAAAGTACATTCAATGATTTTAGAGGAATTCGGACAGCTGCAGAAGATTTAGGATATGATTTTGGACATGGCCCTAAGAATTTCATTGAAGAAGATGCTTTAATTGCAAAACTAGATGCATCACGAATTACAGAAAATATAGTACCTAATAATGAAAAAACTACCAAAAACAAAATAAAAGAGGATATAAACAACATTATAAATAATTCCATTAAAACAAATGAATCCCATAGCATAATGAATACTTCTATCTCTAATAATCATTCAAAAAAAAGTCCTGCTTTAAAAGAAAAAAATCCTAACTTAAAAAAGACTAATCACCATTTAAAAGAAAAAAAATATGGAGTAGGAGAAGAAAAGAAAGAAAAATATGGTAAAAAAAGAATTATATACTCTGTTTGTGGAGAAGGAATGGGTCATGCAGTTAGAAGTGGTGTGATACTTGAAGAATTAATAAAAAAATATGATGTGATAATCTTTTCAAGTGACCGAGCTTATGAATACCTCAATAAAAAATTTGAAAATGTTTTTGAGATTGGGGGCTTTAATACAGTGTATAAAAATAATAGAGTTCAAAACACTAAAACTCTTTTCAATGCTATAAAAGAAACTCCCACTAATTTAAAGGAAGGATATGGCATCTTATTTAAAAAAGCTAGAGAATTCAAACCAGATATAATAATTTCTGATTTTGAAAATTATTCAAGCATTTTAAGTAAAATTATAAATGTCCCACTAATTAGTATAGATAATGTGCAAATGATAACTAAAACTCATATAGAATATCCTCCAGAATCTCAAAGAGAAATGTTAAAAGCTAAAGGAGTTATAAAATCCTATATAATTCGACCGAGAAGATATATAATTACTAGTTTCTTTTATCCTGAGATAAAAAATCCTGAAAAGACAGCTGTTTTTCCTCCAGTGATAAGAGATAAAGTGAGAAACCTTAAAACTAGCTACAGAGACTACATTCTAGTATATCAAACAAGCTCTAATAATGTTAAGTTAGTAAATGCTTTAAAAGATATCGATGAAAAATTCATAGTCTATGGATTTAACAAAAAAGAAGTAGATGAAAATTTAACATTTAGAAAGTTCAATGAAGACCAAATATATGATGACATGAAAAATGCTAAAGCTGTTTTGACCAATGGAGGTTTTACATTCATAACTGAATCTATTACTCTCAAAAAACCTATTTATAGTGTTCCTGCTAAAGGAAACTTCGAACAGCTATTAAATGGATTTTATGTTGAAAAATTAGGTTATGGAAAAATGAACAGAGAACTAAATCTTAAGGAAGTTAAAGAATTCTTAAATAATCTAGAAAGATATCAAAAAACACTAGCTAAAGTTGAAGTTCAAGACAACAGTAAAATACTCCAAGAAATAGAAAGATCAATTGAAAAATACTCAGTTAATAAAGAAAATATTAATTTAGAGTTAACTTAAAATATAGTTAGATATTAATTGTATATACTATTCATACATTAGATAAATTCTAGATTAAAAATAAATAAAAAAAATGAATAAAATTAAAAAATAGATTAAAAAGATGAATAAAATTAAAAATAAATAAAAAAGATAAATAAAATTAAAAATAAATAAAAAAATGAATAAAATTAAAAATAAATAAAAAAGATGAATAAAATTAAAAAATAGATTAAATATATGTTTATGAAGTTTGTTTTATAAAGTTACACCCATTTCAAGCTGTTCTGTTAGTTCTTTATACCTATTTCTTATTGTAACTTCTGTAACTCCTGCAATATCCGCAACATCACGTTGAGTTTTTCTCTCACCCAATAGAACTGATGCGATGTACAATGCAGCAGCAGCAACCCCAGTAGGTCCCCTACCAGAGGTGAGACCTTTTTCCATAGCTTTTCCAATAATTTCAATAGCTCGTGATTGTACTTCACCAGAAAGACCAAGTTCACTTGCAAATCTTGGAACATAATCTACAGGAGATGTTGGAGGAAGTTTTATATTTAATTCTCTTGTTAAAAATCTGTAAGTTCTTCCTACTTCTTTTTTACTAACTCTTGAAACTTCAGCTATTTCATCCAATGTTCTTGGAACATTACAACGACGACAAGCAGCATAAAGTGATGCAGCAACAACTCCTTCGATACTACGTCCTCGAATAAGTTTATTCTCAACTGCACTCCTATAAACAACAGAAGCAGCTTCCCTTACACTTCTTGGAAGACCCAATCGTGAAGAATCCCTATCTAGTTCACTTAAAGCAAATGCAAGATTTCTCTCAGTAGCTCCAGAAATTCTTATTTTTCTTTGCCATTTTCTTAATCTATACCATTGAGCACGATTTCTTGCAGGAATATCCCTACCATAGATATCCTTATTCCTCCAATCAATCATAGTACTTAAACCTTTATCATGTATAGTATAGGTAATAGGAGCACCTACTCTAGTACGTTTATCTCTTTGCTCATGATCAAATGCTCTCCATTCAGGACCCATATCAACTAAATTTTCATCAATAACTAATCCACAGCTAGCACAAACTACTTCTGCCCTTTCATAATCTCCAATTAGTTCTTCTGATCCACATTCTGGACATTTATTCTGTTTTTCTGTATCAGAGACATCATTCTGCATTCTTTTCTTTGCAGAAATATTTTCTATAGGTTTTCCTTTTTCAGAAAACTTATCTTTCATCTTTTCTTTCGTGTTCTTCTCCCCTTTTTCTTTTTATTAATTGATACATATAAGTCATTACCCTTATCCAATTTGCTATTTTCCAGATTTACAGAGCGAAACATGCTTATTGAAATATATGGTTCCTTTGTAGGTCCAAATACTTCAATAACTTTGCCTATTTTTTTCTTATCTTTATTAAAAACAAAGGCTCCAGCAGGTGGAGTCTGAGAAGATCTAGCTATTAATTTCCCAGAATTAGACAAATGTGAAATGTTCCCTAAAAATTTCATAGAATCAAACTTAAAAATTAAAACTTATTTGTATAATTCATGAACCCATATTTTATGAACTCATATCTAAATTTTTAATAATATTATAAATTTTATATAATAAATTATAATATATAATATAAATTTTCTAATATATAAACCTTCCGATAGCATTATATATAATTAAAAATAGCTATTTAAATAATTTACTATTTGATTCAAATCAAAAATATAAAAGATTTAGCTATTTATAACTAATTAATACGTTACCATTATATTTGATTAACTTATAACTATTAAATCACGAAATGGATTAATTCTATAAATAATTATTTGAAAAATTAGAATAATATTAGAAAGAATATCTCTATAATAAAACTGAAAAATATTTGTTATCTTCTTTTTTATTTCTTAAAATAAAAATATAATTAAATATGATATTTTAGATAATTTCTTTTTTTATATTTGTTAAAATAAAAATATATTCAATATATGGTACATTTTATGATATGTTTCTTATTTTATTAATTCAAACCAATTAATAAGTAAATTTTGGAAATTCTAAAGATATAGATAAATTATTTATATAGGTTCTAATGTACTATATCTCAATATTTTATAATACAAATATTTTGTTCAAACTAATTTATATAATTTGTGATAGTAATTTTTATTAAGTTATTTATGATTTTTATTAATTATTAATTAGAAATTATATTATTAACAATGAGATTATTAACAGTGTATTATTATGGTGGTTTTTAATTACCATTGTTCTTATCATTATTTTTAAGAATTCTTCTACCATAATATATTGCAAGTACAAATCCAATTATAGTTGGTAGTATATAAGAACTTAATCTTTCTAATGCACTTGCAGCGAGCACATAATCCCCTGTTATCCCTACTGGTATAAAAAGAGCTATCATGATGATTTCTGTAATCCCTAAAGAACCTGGAAGCAATGGTAAAAATGATAATAAAATAGCTATTGTATATATAGTTATAAATGGGGCTAGAGGAGGTGTAACACCAATAGCTATAAATGCTAAGTAAGAATTTAAAAGATCCAGAGTCCATGTAACTATAGCTAAAAGAGCCCCAGCTAAAAATAGCTTGTTTTCAACAATCATGGTAAAACTAGAATTAAACCTATTGATGTAATATATCACCCTCTCTTTTAATTCATCATATTCATGATTTTTACGAGTTAATCGTCTGATAATTGGGAGTAACCATTTTAAAATTTTGAAAACAATTTTTTTAGAAAGTTCTTTATTAATTCCCACATAAATAACAAAAGAAAATACTATTAAAGTCCCCAATATCAAAAATATCAAAAATATTTTTGAAAATATTTCTAATTGCCATGAAATAAGAGCAAATACTGCTATAATCGACATTAAAAGGAATGGAAGTAATTCAAACACCCTATCTGCGAGTGTAGAAGCTAAACCAATTTCAAAAGGCGTGTTATTTTCTTCTTTGAGTAAATAAGCCCTCAAAGGTTCTCCTCCTATGGATCCTGGAGAAATATTATTTCCAAATATACTTGCCATAAGAATGCCTAGAACATGTATAAAATTAGGAGACCTGTACATTTTGTCTAAAATAATTTTCCATCTTAAAGCCCAAAATAAATACACAAATATTTGAATAATAAATGTTAAGCCTAAAATTCGAAGATTTGTTCTTTTTAAAACATCAATGACCTCATTAATCCCTATTACCATTAATATTAGGAAGCTCAATCCAAAAACTATGATAAAAGAAATAGCTACACTTTTTTTATTCTCAATAATGATAGAATAAATGTTCTTATCTTTTTCAGTACCTCCTGAGAGACCATTTTCAGAATTATCCATTATAAACCTCAAAATCTTAGTAAAATCAGTTTTAAATTCTTTGATTTACTTTATCTTAATCCAATTATTTTTGATAACGGTTTTCCATCTTTAATTTGAGATATAATCTTAGATTCAGAAATTTTAATTTTCAAAGTTTCTATCATCACTTCTTGGAAAAGTTCTTGGGGAATTAAAACAACCCCAGTATTATCAGCAAAAACAAAATCTCCAGGACGTACCATATCCTCTTGAATCCTTAAATTTACATTTACATCACCTAAACCAATAGGATTTCCTGCATTAGGAACTGTTTCAGTTGCAAAAACAGGATAGTCAGAACCTAATAAAAGATCAATATCTCTTGTTGCCCCAACTATAACAGTTCCTGCCAATCCTTTTTTAGATGAACAAGTTGATGTTAATTCTCCCCAAATAGCTGAAGATTCTCCAGAAGATAGTATAAATATAACATTTCCTTTTTTAGCCTGGTCAATAGCTAATAATGAAGTTCCCCAGTCATCAGAGTTAGTTTTCGAAGTTACGACTCTCCCATAAGCTCGTTTCCCATTTATCGATTTTATATCTTTTAAAACTCCATTTCTCCCAGTTAATTTACCTAAGGCATCAGAAATCTGACAAGAAGATGTAGAATCTAATAAATGTTTCAGATTTTCATGAGCAATTATATTATCAACTTTATTGTCAGTATCTTCTAAAGATTCTATATAATCCACATTTTCAATATTAAAATCTTCTTTATAGATGCGAATTCCTTCTGAAAGAATTGATTCTTTATTTTTTAAATATTTTTTAGAATTTAACTGTTTTATAAAAGATTTAACCGATAATTTTGAATTTTTCATTTTAGCACCTTAATTATTAAATACAATGATAAAAATCAATAATGAGAGTAATAATAAGCGTAATAATGATAATAATAGTGATAATAATAATAATAATGATACTGATAATAATGGTGATAAGATTGATAATAATAACCATTAATAATAATTATAATAATAGTGATAAGATTGATAATAATAACCATTAATAATAGTAATTTTAATTATAATAACTAATCATAATATCTATTTAATTTTAATATGTATTTTATATTTCTTAAGTTTTTAATATTATTTTAAAAATTTTCTTCTAAATAGAGAACTATATTAAAAATCATATCATATAGAAATTAAAAAATTCAGTTTACTATCAGATAAGAATATACAATTTTATATATTAGTATGGATATATAATTCAATGGATACTATCATTAATCATTATATCTCAAAAATGAGTTTTAAAATTATTAAATAATTATCAAAATTATATTAAAATGAAAGTCAACTAATTGAAAAAATAGCAATTATTAATAAAATACTAGAAATAACCAAATATTGTTATTGTTGATGATTGTAATATTGCCTTAAGTAATAGTTAGTTAGGTTGAATATGCCAAAAATTCTATATTTCATTTATAATCAAATATAAAACTAAAAATTATTATGAAGGAAATATAAAATAAAGGAAATATACAAAGCATATAGAAGATAACTAATTAAAAAGGACATTAGTGATTGATTTTTAGATAATCAATTTAAAGAAAATAAAGAAATGCACTTGTGAAGTGGTTACTAATTAATATATAAATTTTTATAACTAATAATTGGATTTTTATTGAATATTGATAAATTATGAATATTGTTATTAAATTTAAATTATATCATAATTACCCCCAATATTAATATATTAATCCATAATTAATTATTAATTATAATTATTAATCCTAATTATTAATAACTATAATAAATATGATTTTTAAATAAATCTTAGAATATTAGTATATAAATAATCAGAAATAATTGCAACTACCAATGAATAGTCATAAGAAATGGCTGAACAAGCAAATCTTGACTTATTTTCTCATTAAAAACTCTTTTTTGCCTATAATCGAAATTGTATTATGATGCAATCTTATAAAGTTTAACTTAAAGTGAAACATTAAAAGATTTAGTAACTAGTTAATTAAGATTATATTTAAATTTAAGAATAAAATAATTACTAGTAGTAACTAGTTAATTAAGATTATATTTAAATTTAAGAATAAAATAATTACTAGTTATATAATCATTAGCAATTTTTTAACAAAATTACAAGTATAATTTATGCAAAATCATTTGCCATCTGCAAATATTAATTTATTAAGTATTAATGAACAGAATTATTAATTATAGGATTTAAACTGTTAGAATAAACTTATATTAGTATATAAGTTGAAACATTATACTAGAATCATATATATCCTCTTATAAGGTGTTTAATAATAAATAACATGTTTAACAATATCTAATATATTTGATACATATAAAATATATCATAGAATTATAATCCTATTTTATTATATAATCCTATTTTACTGCAGATAATTAAATTATCCCTGCAAGTATCTAAATTTATGGAGGCTTAACATGGGAAAAGGAATAGAAGAATTAACTACAACTAAATATCTTATTCATGCACAAATTAATGCAAATGGAATTGTTGAAAAGCCAGATGTTGTTGGAGCTGTATTTGGTCAGACTGAAGGACTTCTAAGTAATGATTTAGATTTAAGAGAACTTCAAAAGACTGGAAGAATCGGAAGAATCAGAGTTGTTATTCATTCTAATGGAGGAAAAGCAAAAGGAGAAATAGTAATTCCTTCAAGTTTAGACAGAATTGAAACAGCCATTTTAGCAGCATCCCTTGAAACAATAAATCGAGTAGGTCCTTGTGAAGCACATATAAAAACTTTAAAAGTTGAAGATGTCAGGGCTGTCAAACGAGAACAAGTTGTTAACCGTGCAAAAGAAATTTATAAAGGCATGATGGAGAAAGTAACTCCTGAAAGTATGAAAATGATTGAAGAAGTCAAAGAAGCTATGAGAATTCATGAGATTTCTGAGTTTGGTGATGAAAAGCTTCCTGCTGGACCAAGTGTCCACACCTCTGATGCTATTTTAGTAGTAGAAGGAAGATCTGATGTTCTCAATCTATTAAAATATGGAATTAGAAATGCTGTGGCTGTTGAAGGAGTAAGTATTCCTCAGAGTGTAGCAGAGTTAACTAAGACTAAAACTGTGACTGCATTTGTTGATGGTGATCGTGGGGGAGAATTGATTTTAAAAGAACTGATGCAAGTCGGAGAAGTTGACTATGTAACCAGAGCTCCGAGAGGTAAAGAAGTAGAAGACCTTGAAAAAGAAGAAATCATGATTGCTCTTAGAGATAAAGCTCCCGTAGAACAAATTTACAACAATGTAAAGCCAAAAGTTCAACCGAAAGTTGAAGATAAAGTAACCTTACTCAAAAATATCTTAAAAGATTTAGAAGGCACTGGTAACTGTGAACTTTTAGATGATGCATTAAATATTTTAAAAGAAGTCAGAGTTGAAGAATTATATGACGAGCTTAAGAATAATGCTAAAAAAACATATGCAGTTGTATTCGATGGTGTTATAAGCCAAAGGTTAGTTGATATTTCATCCTCAAAAGGAATTAAAAATTTAGTAGCATTTAAATCAAGTGATATCGTTAAAAAACCTGAAAAACTTAGATTAATAACAAAATAATTATATTTTGTTTTATTTACTTTTATTTTATTATGATTATCATACTTCTAATTCTAAATTAATGATAAAAATAAAGATAACAAATTAAAAGAGAAAAATGAGGGTCGGCCAAAAATAGCTTTTTTCAAAAAAAATTTCTTCTTTTGCTAAACAAAGGATTTTCCTAAGGTTTTGACAAGCCGATATGGAATTTTGGCCGGCCCTCAAAATAATAAAAATAAATTAAAAATAAAATATTAACTACTAACTATACAAAATAAATTAAAACTACTAGTGGGTTTTAAATGGACGATGAAAAAAACCCAAAATTTCCTTTTTGGACATTAGAATGGAAGGATGCTCTAAAAGAGAACAATTCTTCTTTAAAAGGTTTAACTTCAGAACAGGTATCCCAAAAAAGAGAAAAATTTGGCTTGAATTCTCTGAAAGAATCTAAACATCAGTCTAAACTATTTTTATATTTAAATCAATTCAAAAACCCTATTACTTTAATTTTATTATTTGCCGCCATATTATCCTATTTTTTACAAGATTCCAGCAATGCCATTATAATAATCGCGATAATTTTATTTAGTACTTTCTTAGGATTCTGGCAAGAAAAATCAGCAGGTGATGCTGTTTTAAAACTTTTAAATTTAATTCAAATCACAGCCACTGTATTAAGAGATTCTAAGAAGATAGAACTTCCAGTTGAAGAGATTGTTCCTGGAGATATAATATTTTTGAGTGCTGGAAACATTATCCCTGCAGATTGTTTACTAGTAAAAGAAAATGAGCTTTTTATCGATGAATCCACTTTTACTGGAGAAACGTTTCCTGTTGAAAAGAGAGTTACTGTAATGTCAAAGGATACTCCATTATCCAAAAGAAAAAATTCTTTATTTATGGGTTCACATGTTGTTAGTGGAACATGTACTGCATTAGTTATTGTAACAGGAAAAGATACACAATTTGGAGATATTAGCTCAAAATTAGGAACAAGTTCTCCTCCTACTGATTTTGAGATAGGAACCAAGAAATTCGGTGAACTTTTAATACAAATTACTTTTATAATGGTTGTATTTCTTTTTGCAGTGAATACATTTCTTCAAAAACCTGTATTAGAGTCTTTACTTTTTACTTTAGCTATTGCTGTTGGATTAACCCCCCAATTACTTCCTGCCATTATAAGTGTGAATTTATCACAAGGAGCAAAACGTATGGCAGAAAAACGAGTGATAGTTAAACGTTTAAACTCCATTGAAAATTTTGGTAACATGGAAATTTTATGTTCTGATAAAACAGGTACTTTAACAAAAGGTAAAATTAAAATAAAGAATACTTATGATTACTTAGGTAATGAAAGTAAAGATGTTTTATTAATGGCAAAAATGAATTCTACATTACAACAAGGTTTTAGAAATCCTATTGATGATGCTATAAATGCAATGAAAATAGAAGGATTTGGTGAATATGAACGTATATCTGAAATACCCTATGACTTCATTAGAAAAAGACTAACATTATTGATTAATGATAGAAAAACTAAATCATCGAACCAAGCAATTACAAAAGGAGCAGTTTCTCAAATAATAAAAATATGTAACAGAGCTATAGATAAAGATGGAAAGATTATCACTATTGAAAAAGCTAGAGATCAAATAAATAGATTTTATGAAAAATTAAGCTCAGAAGGCTATAGGACTCTTGCTATAGCTTACAAAGATTTTGGAAATATATCTAAAATATCAAAAGATGATGAAAAAGATATGATTTTTGCAGGATTTATAGCTCTTTTTGATCCTCCAAAAAAGAATATAGCAGAAACTATTGCAAAATTACAAAAACTAAAGGTAGAATTAAAAATAATAACAGGAGATAATGCCTTAATAGCTAAAAACATAAGTAATCAAATAGGTATTAAAGATATAAATGTAGTCACAGGAGATGAAATAAAAACAATGAGTGATACTGCTTTTTCTAGAAAAGTAATAGATGTTGATATCTTTGCAGAAGTTGAACCAAATCAAAAAGAACACATAATCTCAACTCTTAAAAAAGCAGGTAAAGTAGTCGGATATATAGGTGATGGAATAAATGATGTATCTTCAATACATGAATCTGATGTAGGGTTGTCTGTGAATACTGCTGTAGATGTCGCAAAAGAATCAGCAGATATTGTATTGTTAGATAATAGTTTAGATGTATTAATTGAAGGTGTAAAAGAAGGGAGAAGAACCTTTGCTAACACACAAAAATATATATTCATGGCTACAAGTGCTAACTTTGGAAATATGTTTAGTATGGCAGGAGCATCCATGTTTTTATCATTTTTACCATTATTACCAAAACAAATTTTACTCACAAATCTTTTGACAGATATACCATCTATGGCTATTTCATCAGACAATGTTGATAGTGAAATGATTCAAAGACCACTTGGATGGAATCTTAAATTTATCAAAAGGTTCATGATAATGTTTGGTGTTTTAAGCTCTGTATTTGATTATATTACATTTGGAGTTCTCTTATTTTTATTCCATGCAGTAGAAGTAGAATTTCAAACTGGATGGTTCATTGAATCTGTAATGTCTGCTACACTTATTGTCTTAGTTATTAGGACTAGAAATACCTTTATAAAAAGTAAACCTAGTAAATATCTACTAATAGGTTCTATAATCGTGGCATTGTCTGTGACAATATTTCCATTTATGCCATTTGCTTCCTTGTTAGGCTTTGCTCCATTACCCCTTATATTTTACCCAATTTTAATTATTATAGTAATATTATATATAGTATCTGCTGAATTAACTAAAAAATTGTTCTATAAGCATTTAAGATCTTCTATGTGAAACATTCCATGAATTTAATATATAATTATTTTAAGTGGTTTATATAGAAATTACTTCATGATTAGAAATTGCTTAATAATAATCTATAAGATTAAATAATTATTATTTCAAGATAAATATACTATAGTCCTGAAAATAAAGTTTATAAGTAATGATATTTTTTAAAAACTTTTATATTCATTTATTTCCCAATCTAAATAATTACAACATATACTTTTTTAATAATAAAATTATTAAAGATTATTTTAGAAATTAAAGATAATAACAACTTATATTTATGAAATAGATTAATATTCCAATAAATCATTGATTAGAATCTTTTCTTTCAGGACTATATTACGAAATACACACTTGAATTTAATATTAACAAAAAATCACAAAAGATAATGACATTAGATGATTTATAACTCTTATTTTATCATTTTAAAATAATCTTTTTCTAATAATCTCTTAAATATTATTTTATCTATATATAACTAAGGCGTGAAATGAACTTTTAAATTTTGTATAGATAAGAAATTTAGGATGACTATTTAAAATAAAATTGAAAAGTTTTTTATAATATTTTAACTAAATTAATTATGAGATCTATGAAAAATAAACTACTCTTTAGATTATCTATATTTATTGGAAAAGTAATATTTCTAGGATTACAGATATTAGGAAAACAAGGGACTGCACTCCCTGGAAAAATAGCTTTAAAAATTTATCCAAGTATATTAAATGATTTAAGTAAAAAATGTGAAAAAATCATTGTTATCACGGGTACAAATGGAAAAACTACTACAAACAACTTAATCAACCATATTTTAAATGGAAAATACGAAAATATTGTTTCTAATCTTAAAGGAGCTAATATGATTCAAGGAGTTGTTACTTCATTTATAGTTAACAACAAAAATAAGTATGAATGGGGAATTTTTGAAGTGGATGAAGGATCTGTTCCCAATGTTATTGAATTTATTACTCCAAACTACATGATTTTAACTAATTTCTTTAGAGATCAATTAGATAGATATGGTGAAGTTGACAATACCGTTAAACTAGTATATGATTCTTTAAAATCAAATGATACTACATTAATTATTAATGCAGATGATCCATTAAATTTAAAATTTGATGATCTAAACAATAATAAGATATATTATGGTGTAGAAGAAAATAACTTCTCAAAAAAAGAACTTAGTGTAGCTGAAGCCATTTTTTGTGTCAAATGTGGAAAACGATTAGAATATGATTATATAAATTATGGAAACATTGGAAAATTTAAATGTGAAAGATGTGGAGCTGAAAGAGTTTCTCTAGATTATTCTGTTGAATCTATAGATATGAAAGACAACAGTTATGAATTTCTAGTAAAAATCCATGAAAAGAAAAAAGAAAGTTTCATCTTCAGATATATGGGAATCTATAATATATACAACTGTCTAGCTGCTATAACATTTGCAGTTGAAATTGGATTAGACTTAGAATATATTAAAGAAAAAATCGAAAACTTTGAATATAAATTAGGAAGAATGGAAACTATTAATTTCCCAAATAAGGATGTTATTTTAGTATTGTCGAAAAATCCAGTGGGTTTAAGTGAAGTTTTATCTACAATAGCTTATGATGAAGATGATAAATCAGTGCTATTTATTTTAAATGATGAGCCTGCAGACGGAAAGGATATTTCTTGGATATGGGACGCGAATATAGAAGAAATAGCTGATATTTCAAGTATAACTAATTTTTATTCATCAGGAATGAGATCTGAAGAAGTTTCACTAAGAATAAAATATGCTGGTTTTCCTGAAGAAAAAATAAAAACATTTCCTTCATGCAAAGACAATATAAAAAGATCTGTCAAAGAAATTTTAAATGATAATCAATCAAAAAGTTATATAATTGGAACATTTACAGCAATGCCTAAAGCCAGAAAAATTTTAATAAAAGAACAAAAATTAGAATAATAAAAAAACTAAAGGATAATTAAAAATATAAGAATAAAAAACTAAAGGATAATTAAAAATATAAGAAAAATAAACTAAAGGATAATTAAAAATATAAGAATAAAAAACTAAAGGATAATTAAAAATATAAGAATAAAAAACTAAAGGATAATTAAAAATATAAGAATAAAAAAATGGGATTACTATGAATCTTAAAGTAATAAATATGTATCCTGATATCTTAAATCTTTATGGAGATTTAGGAAATCTTATATCCATAAAACAAAGATGCTTATGGAGAAACATCAATATTGAAATTGAAAATTTTACTATAGATTATGAGACTTCCATTGATGATGCAGATATAATATTAGTTGGTGGAGGATCAGATAATAGCCAAGATATAGTTTCAAAGCATCTTGTAAATCACAGGAATTCTTTAGCAGAATTTATTGAAAATAAAAAAGTGTTATTAGCTATTTGTGGTAGTTATCAAATGTTTGGGAATTCATATTCAGACATTAATGAAGAAAAGATACCTTGTCTTGAAATATTTGATATTGAGACAATAAGCCAGGAAAATAGACTAATAGGAAATATAATCATTGAAAACACACAAAATCTAAATCCTAAAAATATTATTGGGTTTGAAAACCATGGAGGTAGGAGTTACCATGATTATAAACCACTGGGAAATGTTAAGTTAGGATATGGAAACAATGGTAAAGATGGATATGAAGGAATGATTTACAATAACTTCATAGGAAGTTACCTACATGGCCCAATCTTGCCAAAAAATCCCCATCTCGCAGATTATATTATTTTGAAAGCCTTGCAAAATAAGTATGATATTGACTCATTAAATTGTTTAGATGATTCAATTGAAAAAAATGCTCATAATGCAATAGAAAAAAAATTACTAAAAAATAAGAATCATATAAAGAAACAAAAAGCTATAGAAAAATCCAAATAACTATCAACTTAAGAACTTTCTTCTATTTTTTAATATTTTCATTTTTTATTTATTAAATTCTTTTTTTAATATTTCTGGTTAAGATGATTTTATTTATTTTTTTTATTATTTATTTACCTTTTCTTATTAATTTAAATTTAAACATTATTAATCACATATTTATTAAAAATATAAATTTGTTTTATAGTCCTGAAAATAAAGTTTATAAGTAATGATATTTTTTAAAAACTTTTATATTCATTTATTTCTCAATCTAAATAATCATAATATATATTTTTTTAATAATAAAATTATTAAAGATTATTTTAGAAATTAAAGATAATAACAACTTATATT
>NZ_LWMW01000137.1 GCF_001639285.1 Methanobrevibacter cuticularis
CTTTAGTTTTAAAATCAACTTTTTCTTCAATACAATCGAAAAGTTTAAGTTGAATAGGACCAATATTATCTATAAGGGCAGATTTACTTATTGTAGTCATAAATAAGTATCTGTCCTTTTTCATATTTAAATTTAACTATTTAATTATCAATGAAAAACTCATCAAATAACGTTTCAAGTGTATTATTTTCAAACAATCTCCAATAATGGACTAAATGGTGAAAAAAATTCAATTCACATTTTCTAATTTTTGAAAAAACTCCACACTTTTTCAAAAAAAACCCCACTTTTTTGACAGACCCTATATAATTTTCTAGTAGACTCTAAAAATAAAAAAGAAATTAGTATATTTTACTTAAGACATCCCTCTTTAATTATTTTCTATTTTATAACTAAAATTTTCATTGACATATATGTAATTTTATAATAAAATAGATTTTATTTTATAATAAATTAATTATTTTATTTAATTCAATTTTTAAAGAATTTATATTATTTTAAATTTAAATTATAGATTTTTTAAATACTATTTTTAATAAATAAAATAATATAGCTATTTATATAATATTTAAAGATTTTAAATGAGGAATATTTTTATTAAATTTTTTAAAAATCTTACTTATGAGACACTCTCATATTATTTATTATTTTATAGTCATTATTGAAAAATTTATCATTTTATAAAATTATAATATTCAATTTCTCATCTTTAAATTCAATTTAAACAATTTTTAAGAGAAATAAAATATTAATAATTTACAAAGATTACCACTATTACTATAATATATGCATTGAAATAATGATAGTTATTAGTTCATGATATTATGTTAATATCAAATTAATAATAAATAAACATTTCCATTAAGCTTTAGAAAGAATAAAAGAAAATTTAGAAAATTATATTAAAACTAAACAATCTTTAAAACTAAACAATCTTTAAAACTAAACAATCTTTAAAACTAAACAATCTTTAAAACTAAATGATTTTTAAAACTAAATGATCTTTATAAATAATAAAATTACAAAATAAGATGATTATGTTTAAAATAATTTAAAACTAACTAATTTCTAGTAGTTAAATAACAATCTTATTTTGAATATTGATTTAATTATCATCTCCCTATTCTAAGAGCATTGGCTACAACAAGTAAAGTTATTCCCATGTCACCAATAATAACTGCTTCTAACAATGTTACATGACCTAAGACGCCCAAAATAGCTAATATAGATTTTACAGTTATTGCAAAAGCTACATTTTCTTTAACAACATTCATAGTCTTTTTAGCTATTTTCACTAATAATGCTATTTTAGATAGATTATCCTGCATTAGAACTATGTCTGCAGTTTCAACTGCTACATCAGCTCCTGACATTCCCATAGCTATTCCAACATTTGCTCTTGCAAGAGATGGAGTGTCATTAACGCCGTCTCCTACCATTGCAACATCACCATACTTGCCTGTCAATTCTTCAACCATGTTTAATTTATCTTCTGGCAATAAATCATGATAGTATTTATTTAATCCTAACTCTGATGCAACTTTTCCAGCAGTAGATTCATTGTCTCCAGTCAACATTATTGTTGTGATATTGTTATCTTTAATTTCAGATATAGTTTCTTTCCCATTGTCCCTAATTTTATCATTTAAACTTATAAAACCAAGTATTTCTCTACTATTTCCAACAATTACACTTGTTTTTCCACTAGTATTTGTTCCTAGGGAGCCTAATAAGTTTTCATTGTGATCAAATAAGTCTTTTTTACCAACATAATACATCTCATTATCAATGACTCCTTTCAATCCTTTTCCAGCTATTGACTCAAAGTTGGTTACTTCTTTAATAGCTATGTTGTTAGCTAATCGATAGTCATTGAATGCTTTAGCAATTGGATGTTTAGATTTTCCCTCAATACTGCAGGCGATTTTGATAAGATCTTCTTTTGAGATATTGTTAGGTTCAATATCACTTACTTCTAATCTACCTTCTGTTAATGTACCTGTTTTATCAAACAGAATAGCTTTTATTCTTGATAATTCTTCAATATATTCTCCGCCTTTAATAATTATTCCATTTTTAGTTCCTGCAGTGATTGCTGAAACCATTGAAACTGGTGTTGAAATAGCTAATGCACAAGGACATGATATAACCAATAGTACTAAACTTTTATACACCCATTGTGAAAGAGATTGTCCAAAAAACAGAGGAGGCACTATAGCTACAAGTATAGCTATAATAACAACTAAAGGAGTGTAATATCTAGCAAATTTATCAATAAATATATCTACTTTTGCTTTTTTCTCTTCTGATTCTTTAATGAGGCCTATAATTTTTGCAAATATGGTGTTGTTAGATGTTTTTGTTACTTTTACTTCAATGTATCCTTCTTCATTTATAGTTGAACTATAAACTTCATCCCCTTCTTTTTTACTAACAGCTAAACTTTCTCCAGTTATAGATGCTTGATTAACAGAAGTATTTCCAATTATTATAACTCCATCAATTGGAATTTTATCTCCTGGTTTAACAACAACAACATCATTAATTTTTAAAACATTAACATCAACTTCATATTCTTTTCCATCTTTTTTTATAGTAGCAACATCTGGATTTAGACTAACTAATTTAGATAAAGATTTTTTTGACCTATCCAATGCAAAACCTTCAATATATTCTGCCAAATAAAATAAAAACATTAATGATGAACCTTCTAATCCATCTCCTAATAGGAATGCTCCTATGGTAGCTATTGTAATCAAAAATTCAATTTTCACTTCTCCTTTTAAAAGAGACTTCACCCCATGCTTTATAATACCATGCCCTACAAGTATAACAGCTATTAAAAAGATTAGAATAGAAATAGGTTGATCTATTGTAGCAAAACCTAGTGATAAAGGAGTTTGAGCAAGTGTGGTTGAATATATTCCAAGGGCGATTAATATTCCGTCTAATACCATCAAAAACAAGGGTTTTTTTGATTTTTTTTCTTCCACATGATCAATATTTTCTAAGATTCCTGATTCACAACAACATCCCTCATCATGACAATCATCCATTTCTGTATCATCACAACAATCATCATGACAATCATCCACTTTAACATCACCACAACAATCATCACGACAATCATCCACTTTTACATCATCACGACAATCATCCACTTCTGTATCATCACAACAATGATCATGACAATCATCCACTTTTACATCATCACGACAATCTTCCTTTTTAGTCAATTTTATACACCTTTTCCAATACTGATATTATTTCATGATTCTTTATAGAATAATAGACTTTTTTCTCTTCTTTTCTAAATTTCACAATATTATTCGATCTTAGAAGTCTTAATTGATGAGATATTGCAGATTGACTCATATCTAACAATAAAGAGAGTTCGCATACACACAATTCTTCAATATTAAGTGCATAAATAATTCTAACCCTGTTATAATCACCTAATAGTTTAAATAAGTTTGAAGAGTCGTAATAATCCTTTTCAGAAAGCATCTTTTTCGACACCTCATCAACAACATCTTCCCTAATACTTTTGATTTCACAAACTGATTTTGACATATGAACATCTATTCATTTGAACATATATAAAACTTTTGGAATTTTAGGTGTCTAAATTTTATCATAATCTGAGGTTCAATGTAGAAATTATCCACACTAATTATCAAAGAATTGCAGACATAAATTGTAATATATCTTCAAAAATAAATCCCTGATTGATATTAAAATATTTTCTTAAAAATCATCTGAAAATTAGTCTAAAAAATCAATTGATGTTCTTATGCTTTTTAATTCTCGAAAAATACATAAATAATTGATTTTTTAGGATTTTGATTAATAGCTATTGATAATTTATTAAATTAAAAATATTTTTAAGTTTATTTAATAAATTTTAAAACATTATAAGTTTTATGTATATGCCTAATACAACTAGAAACTTCATTAAAAAGTAATACTGAAAAATCTAATATTGAATTTAATTTTAATTCTGATTTAAATGATGAAACATTATTAAAAAATTTTTCATATAAAAGGATATTGAAAATATTTCTCTTGATGAATTAAAAAATGATTTAGAGAATGAAAATAAGTTGAGGCATTATGAATTATCAAAAGCAACAAATAGTACAGATATAAAAAGCCATGAAAAACCTGATAAATCTTATTTATATTTATGATGAAGATGGAAATAGCCAACTAAACTCAAAAAAGTTGATAATTTTCTTAATAAAAAACATTGCTTAATCGTTATCCTAAAATAAAATAATATCATAAAATTTTTTATAATAATTATCATTATAATTTAGTTATTATAATTTACTTATTATAAATAAATGTAAACTATTATAATAACAATATTTTTTATTAACGAAACAATTTAAAGCAAACACCATATCTTAAATAAATGCATAAGCTCAAAAGCCCATATTTTAAATTAAAAAGGATTGAAAAAGTGCTATACTAGTGAATTTCTAATTTCAACAGCTTTTTTAGCTGCTTTTTCCATAGAAATCTCAAAAGGAATTCCTGCTTCTTCTAAAAGTCTTTGGCCTTCTTCTTCATTAGTCCCTGTTAATCTAATAACAATGTTAATTTTTCTTTTAGAAGAATTTAGGGCATTTATAACTCCTTTAGCTACATCATCAGCTCGAGTTATTCCTCCAAGAACATTTAAGAAGACTACTTTAACAGGAGCATAATTTAAAACTAGACTCAATGCTTTTTTGATTGTATTTTCAGAAGCTCCGCCCCCAATATCTAAGAAAGTAGCTGGTTTTCCCCCATTAAGCTTTATCATGTCCATTCCTGTGAGAGTAAGGCCTGCCCCATTACCAATAACTGCAATATCCCCATCAAGTTTGACAAAAGCAAAATCTTTTTGTTTAAAATTATTAGCTTCCATTAATTCTTTATGACGGAATAATGAATCATTTTCTATCTCAAGTTTTGCATCAGCAGCTATTAATCCTTCATCTGTGAGGATTAATGGATTAATTTCAGCTATTTGAGCATCATATTTATCAAATACATTGTAGAGTTTCAATATTATTGAACCAACTGAAGATATTAAATTTGATTCTACTCCCATCTTACGAGCTATTTCTCTTGCTTCATATGGTAAGAACTCCTCTAAAGGGTTAACATGATATTTAATAATTTTTTCAGGGCTATCAATAGCTAATTGTTCAATATCAACTCCGCCCTCAACACTAGCCATGATAATTGGTTTCTTATTAGATCTATCAATAGAAACTGTTAAAAAGTATTCTTCTTTAATATTTGCCTTTTTTTCTACAAGAAGATGTTTTACTTTTTCTCCCTTAATTTCTAAATCCAAAAGATTTCCTGCTATTTCGAATGCTTCACCAGGATTATCTGCAAATTTAATCCCTCCAGCTTTTCCCCTTCCACCAGTTAGAACTTGTGATTTTAGAGCTACAGGCACTCCCATTTCTGTAGCTATTTCCACAGCTTCTTCTGGAGAATAAGCAACATGCCCTTCTAATATATTGATTCCATATTTTTTAAATATTTTCTTCGCATTATGTTCAAAAAATTTCATTATAATCCCTACATTCTAGATGTTTAAAAAACTTCTATTATAAATATAAAATTAATTAAATATTAAAAAACTTCACTATAAATATAAAATTAATTAAATATTAAAAAATTCATAATTATAAGATTCTATATATAATATTCTTACATATTGAAAAGTTATTATAAATTCCATATTTAATTAATATTCATGTCATTGGCACAGTTAACTAGCCATCCATAGCATATCCTAATTCAAAGGCGTTTATATTCTTATCTTCTGTTCCTTTTGGGACGGTATCCAATATGGCTTGTTTTGCAGCATCGTATGAAACTATCCCTGTAATATTAGTTATAGCTCCTATCATGACAATGTTAGCTACAATTTTTAGACCTATATCTTTTTGAGCTGTTTGAGTAGCTTTAGCTCTGAACAATTTGATTTTATGTTTTTCTACAAATTCAGTTATTTCACTCTCATCAATCATATCAGGATCAATTATTAAAATCCCTTTGTCTTTTAAGTCTCCCATGTATTTAATCAATGCTTCATGAGACATAGCAACTAATATATCAGGATTTTGGACTTTAGGATAATGAATTTCTTCATCACTAATTACTATTTCTGTTCTTGAAGCTCCTCCCCGAGCTTCAGGACCGTATGACTGAGTTTGAACTGCATTTTTCTCATCAAAAAGTGAAGCAGCTTTTCCAATAATTATTCCTGCTAAAATGACTCCTTGACCTCCAAACCCAGCTATTCTAACTTCTTTTCTCATAATAATCCCTCTTATATAACCACTATAAATTTTCTGAGTTTTCTAAATAAGCTGATTTGGTCGCATGTTTTTTTCCACATTCTTGCATTGACAAATTACAAACATTATCACTAAATTCAGCCCTAGGTTTATTTACAAATTCTCCCACTATTATTTTTCCAATTAGTTCTTTATCTTCCATCTTATCTGCACGTCTTTTGTTAATACTATTTTCTTTGAATGATCTTATCATATCAACAGGTGTCCTGAGCTTATTTTTACGCCCAAAATAAGTAGGGCATTGCGAGATTACTTCTACAAATGAGAATCCAGGAGTTAAAAGAGCTTTTTTAATTGAATTGGATAATTGAAGAGGGTGAACTGTTGTCCACCTAGATACATAACTTGCTCCAGCAGCAGTCACGAGTTCAGAGAGGTTAAATGGTTTATCAGTTGTTCCATAAGGAGCGGTTGTTCCAAAACTACCTTCTGGAGAAGTTGGACTGATTTGACCACCAGTCATTCCATAGATGTTATTATTTATACAAACAACTGTAAGATTTATATTTCTTCTTGCACCATGAATTAAATGGTTACCTCCAATAGAAGCAGCATCACCATCCCCAGTAAATACAACGACATTTAAATCAGGATTTCCTACTTTCAATCCAGTAGCAAAGCTAATAGCTCTTCCATGAGTTGTATGAAGAGAATCACATTTAACATAACCAGGAATTCTTGAAGAACAACCTATACCAGAGACCATAGCTATTTCGTTAAGATCCATTTTTGCTGATTCCATTCCTCTAAAGAAGCTATTAAGAACTATACCATTTCCACACCCATTACAAAATATATGAGGAAGTCTATCTTTTCTAAGGTATTTAATATAAGGATGTTCAGGATTTTTATTTTCAGATTTAGGAGCAGTCTTATTTAAATTATTCTCCTCAGATTCACTGATATTTTTATTTAAACTTTTTTCAACCATTTCCATCCCTCCTTAGTTAATTTCTTTAATTTTAGATAATATTTCTTTAGGTTTATGAAGTTCTCCACCAATTTTTGAAATAAGATGAACTTTTGCCTTATTTCCTGCTACTCGTTCTACTTCATGGACCATCTGTCCTAAATTCATCTCAACCATGAATAAATGTTTAGCTGTTTCAGCCGCAGTAGCTATTTGAGATTCAGGGAATGGCCATGGAGTATTTATTTTAATAGAACCTACTTTTAAGCCTTCATCTCTTGCAAGATCAACTGCTGTGAATATTGATCTTACTGGAGCACCATAAGATATCAATATAATATCTGCATCATCACACATTCTTTCCTCAATTGATACAATATTTTCCCTATTTTTTAATATTTTATCACACAATCTTGTGATTAGTTTGCTATGTGCTTCTGGAGATGAAGTATCAGGGTAACCTCTCTCATCATGAGTGAGTCCAGTGATAGGTAAATTATAACCTTCACCAAAAGGAGCCATTGGACTTGTACCAGTAGGTTCTGCCTTAAAAGGTAAGAATTCTTCTGGTTTTTCTTTTGGCATGACTCTTTTTATAATATCCACCTTATCAGGAATAATAATTTTTTCTCTCATATGTCCAATGACTTCATCAGCTGCTAAAATGACAGGAATCCTATATTTTTCAGCAAGATTAAATGATTCTATAGTAAAATCAAAAAATTCCTGAACTGATGATGGAGAAAGAGTAATTGGCTCATAATCTCCATGAGACCCCCATCTAGCTTGCATCATGTCCCCTTGAGCTGCCATAGTGGGCTGACCTGTTGAAGGAGCCCCTCTTTGAACATTAACAATTACCATTGGTGTTTCAGTAATTTGAGCATAACCAATATTTTCTTGCATAAGAGAAAATCCAGGACCAGAAGTCGCAGTCATTGATTTAAGCCCACTCCAACTAGCTCCAATAACAGCACCAATAGCTCCAATTTCATCTTCCATTTGAATAAATGATCCTCCATGTTTTGGAAGAAGAATAGCTAAATCCTCAGCAATTTCAGTTGAGGGAGTAATAGGATAACCTCCAAAGAAACGACATCCTGCTTCTATAGCCCCTAAAGCACATGCCTCATTTCCTTGAACAAAAAGCTCTTTAGACATCAGTTGTCTCCTTTAATGTTTTTTCATCAGTTGCATTATCAGTCTGATCAGATTTCTCATCATCATTTATATTATCAACTTGATCATCTTCTTCATCTTCTGTTACACTAATAGCTTGATCAGGACACATTAATTCACATAAATGACATTTTGTACAATCTTTTTCACGTTTAGGACATGGAAGATAAACTCCTTTCTTGTTGAGTTTTGATGACTTATCATAAACATGCTCAGGACAAGTTTCTATACACAAATCACATCCTTTACATAAATTAGGATCTACTTTAATCATATAATTCTCCTTTTATTTTTACATCCTTATAAAATTCAATCAAAAATTATTATAGCTAATAACCTATTTTATATCATCTCTCAATTTATATGTTATATTAATATTATTTTATTAATTAATATAATTATTCATATGATATACTGATAAAATCCATTATTAAAATTAAAAAAAGAATAATATGATAAAAAATAAGTGGTCTGTAAGTAAGAATTAAAAAATTAATAATAAAGAAATAAAATAAGAAAATAAGTAAAAAAATAATATTGTTTTACTAAATAAAAAGTAAAGTAAGAGAGAATAAGAAAAAAATTAATTTATTCTCTACTTTTTAAATTTTTTGGATTTTTTTTAACTTTTATACTAGCTAAAAGTTTTTATGCGATTCTTTTGTAGAATTTTATTTTGATTTTGGCTATTTTTGCATGTGCGAGGTTTTTTACACTGATTTTTAGGATTTTTTTGGTTTTGTTGTAGTTTGTTTTTATGTTGTTTGTTTTGCTGATTTTGCTTAGTGTGAAACCTTTAAAAGATTTCTTGAATAGTTTAGAACCTGTTAAAATACCATAATTTTTAATATAATAGGTTTTATAATAGACTCTGTATCTTTTTCCATGATATTTTACAGTTTTAGCACTCTTAGCAACATGATAGACTTTTATGTTTGTTTTTGTGATTGATATAGTGTTGGATTTTGCACTGGAAGAGCCATAGATGATGTTTTCGGTGTTTAGTCCGTTGTATGCTGCGTTTGCGTAGTATTTTCCTGCTTTAGTTGCTGTGTATGTGTACTGTGCAATCCCTTGACTATTTGTCCTAAGGCTCACACTTTTACCTGCAATAGCTAAAGTAACAGTTTGATTAGTTAATATGTTTCCTTGATTGTCTTTGAGTGTGATTTTGTAGGTAATTTTATTGCCGTTTCTTGTTGAGGTTATTGTGATTTTAGTTCCAAGATTCTTTGGATTAACAGTATAGTTAGTAGTTATTGTTGCATTATTGTAGTTATTGTTTCCAGGGAAAAATATGTCTACATTAGCTATTCCTACATTTGTATTAGGTATTGTTAAACTCCAAATACCATCAATAACAGTTACATCGTAATCTACGCCATTGATAGTTACTGTGATGTTGTATGTTCCGTTTATTAGGTTACCATTAACATCAGTGATATTACCATTGATAGTGGAATTTCCTCCATAAGTAGCATTGCTCGGTAAATTAATATTTATAGTAGAATTAGCCCTTGCAACATTAAAACTATCATTAATAAGAGAGTTTTCGTAGTTACTAGTTCCTGGATAAATGACTGTTATAGTATTTGAGCCACCAAGATTATTTTGTATTGTTAAACTCCAAAGACCATCGATAACAGTTACATTGTATTCTACACCATTTATAGTTACTGTGATGTTGTATGTTCCGTTTATTAGGTTACCATTAACATCAGTGATATTACCAGCAATAGTGGAGTTTTCACCATAAACAGCATCAGTAGGTAAGTCAACATTAATTATAGTTCCTGATTTACTGACAATGAAATTCACATTATCATCGGATT
>NZ_LWMW01000138.1 GCF_001639285.1 Methanobrevibacter cuticularis
ATAAAATAATATATGTAGTTATACAATATTTAAAAATTTTAAATGAGAAATACTTTTATTAAATTTTTTAAAAATCCTTATGAGACACTCTCTTTTTATTAGTTTTTCTTGAATATTGATATTCAAATAAGTGAATTATTTATAAAAAAATTAATTTAATATGGTCAATTTGATAAAGTTCTTAATCAATAAATCATCTAAAAAAAATATTATAATCTTAAGTTAATAATTTTAATTAATTTATTAAATTAATAAAGATATTTAAATAATATATTTCTAATAATAATCAATTTTAAGATGTTATAATTAAAAATAAATGATATTAATAATTTAATTCATCTTCAAAATTTAAGAAATTTTCCATAAATACTATAATTGATGTTAATATTAATATTAATCTTATTAGAATTTTATTTAAGGTTTAATCAGTAAAACATTTAATTTTAATAAATTAAGAATAAGATATATTTACATTAAATTTAAACCCATAATACCGAGCAAAATTTTGTAAAAAATGATTATTTTCCCATTAAAAAAAAAAGAAAAGTCATCTTTTAATTTTTCAATTAAAAGATTAAAGGACTTAAAAACTTATAGAGGAATACTTACCATATACAGAAGCAGTATTTGTATTCCAGTTCTTGATTACACCTAAACTATTTTTTGAGCTTGTAGTATCAGCAACAACCCAAGTATCTCCTATGAGTACTTGTGCCCATACATGTCCATATCTACTTCCGCTAGAAAATGTAGCTTCTCCATTAACATATCTAGCAGCTATTCCAGATGCCCTCATTAATGATATAAGTAAATGAGTTTGATCAACACAGTTTCCTACTTTGTTAGCTAATGTTGATTTAGCACCATACTTTGTGTTGTAATAAAAACTGTATGAGATTTTATCTCTAACATAGTTATAAATAGCTGTTGCTTTTTCTAATTCTGTTTTACAGTTTTTGGTTAAGGAAGTAGCTAATGATTGAATAGTCGCATCATTAACTTGACAATTTGTACTAGCTTTTAGATAGTTAGTCAAGGATGAACCATCATATTTGTTATTCATCGGACTATTTGGAATTGATCCACTACTAGAACCACCATTACTATTTCCCCCATTAATAGTATCAGTAGCCTTTATATTTAGTGTTAAGTAATCTGGTAGTCTATTGTTGGTTTTTACAAATTCAAGAATTTTTGAAAATCCTAATATCAAAGATTGGAATTGTATATTACCTAATGTTGAACTACCATAGTTCGGTGATTGACCATTTTTGGTTATATAATCAGAAACTCTTTGAGCTAAAGCCACAAAATCTGATTTATAAAGATTTCCACTAATTGATTGTCCAGTTGGACTTGTAGGTGATTTAACATCTTTAGCTACTATATTACTATTAATACCTTTATTAATATTTACAATAGCTTGTGATGCTAAATATAAAAATTGAGACATTGAATACTGTTTTCCACCAATTTCAACATAGTTGGGTAGAACACCATTCTGTGCAACAAAAGCTTCAATCCTACTTCCAGCATTCTTTATATCAGCTAAACTTATACCTCCTGAAGTAGAATTTCCTGAATTAGAACCTTCAGAAGTTCCATTTCCTGAATTAGAACCTCCAGAAGTTCCATTTCCTGAATTTCCATTTCCAGATGTATTTTCACCAACTATTAATCCATTATTTCCATTATAATTTGGCAGAACTTTATTCAAATTACTTGAAGTCGCCTTAACAAATGAAACATAATTTGGCAGAACTTTATTCACTTTGAAATAATCAACAATTTTTGCAAAACCATAAACAATAGTTTGGAATTGTATATTCCCAAGAGAAGAACTTCCATAGTTCGGTGATTGACCATTAGCATCCATAAATGCAACTATTCTTTTTGCTAAATCCAAATAATTTGCTTTATAAAGATTACCATTAGTTGCAGTTCCACTCGGACTAGCAGGATCTTTAAAACCTTTTAAAGAAATATCTGAATTATTATTACTATTAAGATTTACTATAACCTTAGAAAGCAAATATAAAAAATCACTAATTGATACCTTTTTCCCAGAAATTGTTAAATAATCTGGAAGTTTACCATACTTCTCAACATACTTTTTTAACTCTGAAGCTGCAGAAACTATATCATTCTTACTAAATTTTGATGAATTTGTAGATCCTGAAGTTCCATTTCCTGAATTAGAACCTCCAGAAGTTCCATTTCCAGAAGTTCCATTTCCTGAATTAGAACCTCCTGAATTTCCATTTCCAGATGTATTTTCACCAACTATTAATCCATTATTTCCATTATAATTTGGCAGAACTTTATTCAAATTAGTTGAAGTCGCCTTAACAAATGAAACATAATTTGGCAGAACTTTATTCACTTTGAAATAATCAACAATTTTTGCAAAACCATAAACAATAGTTTGGAATTGTATATTCCCAAGAGAAGAACTTCCATAGTTCGGTGATTGACCATTAGCATCCATAAATGCAATTATTCTTTTTGCTAAATCCAAATAATTTGCTTTATAAAGATTACCATTAGTTGCAGTTCCACTCGGACTAGCAGGATCTTTAAAATCTTTTAAAGAAATATCTGAATTATTATTACTATTAAGATTTACTATAACCTTAGAAAGCAAATATAAGAAATCACTAATTGATATTTTTTCCCCAGAAATTGTTAAATAATCTGGAAGTTTACCATACTTCTCAACATACTTTTTTAACTCTGAAGCTGCAGAAACTATATCATTCTTACTAAATTTTGATGAACTTCCTCCAGCAGCGAATAAATCAGTACTAGATTTATTTGTACTTTTATTTTCATTACTTTTAGTATCAGTAACTGAACTATTTGTACTTTCATTTTCATTACTTTTAGTATCAGTAACTGAACTATTTGTACTTTCATTTTCATTAATTTTAGTATCAGTAACTGAACTATTTGTACTTTCATTTTCATTAATTTGATCAGTTTCAATATTAGAATCAACAGATTCATTTTTTGATGAGTCAGTAATTGAACTATTAACTGAATCAATAGCTGAATTATTAACCATATCAGTAGCTAAGTCAGTGATTGAACTATTAACTGAATCAATAGCTGAATTATTAACTGTATCATTAGATATTTGAATTTCCTCAACGATGTCTTCATTGATTTCGTTTAATGAACTAGTATAGTTCGAATTGTCGTTTGTATTATCAATCATTGAGTTTGAATTAGAATTACTATTTAGTGAAGATTCTGTAGAATTTCCATTCGTTACTAATAAATCACCATCAGTAAAATTTTTTGTATTTTTATTAAAAACTTCTTCATTATCTACATTGGCAGCACTAGCACAAATTATACTACTGCTTGCAACAATAAGAAGTGCAATAAATACAAATAATATTTTTAATCTATTTGAAATTATTTCGCCTCCAATTTTTCACTTAGAGAATTTTATCCATTATAAAATAATAAAACCTCTCAATTCTAAAAGTGTAGATTTTTATTATACATCCATTAATCCTTATAGGTTTTGTTATTTTTTACAACTAAACATTTTTACAGCTATTTTCTATTTTATAAATCAAATACATAAATAAACCTAAATCTCTAGCTTTTATCAATGATTTAATAAAATAATAAAAAATAAATTATTGTTTTAAACAACTGAAACAATATAATATCAAATGAATGATGATAAATAATAATAAAAAATTAAATATCATCTGAAACAATGATAAAATACTACTTATAAGATAAAATAATACTTATAAGATAAAATAATACTTATAATCTTATAGGACAATACAATAATAATCATTTATCTGGAAAAATAAGAAATGTTGTTCTTATTACTAAGAAGGAATGTTCTTAATTTTTCTATTTATGTTACAGATTTTAATGTTACAGATTTTAGAAAGTTATTTCTGCATGAGTATCATAAATTTTAGGGTTGTTCCAATTAGTTACACTTCCCAATTTATTATAATTACTTGTAGTATCAACAATAACCCATTCACCATCGACATAAACTTCTGCCCAGGTATGACCTATGGTTCCACCGCTTGTAAAAGTAGCTTGACCATTAACATACCTCGCTGGCAAATCACTTGCCCTGAAAAGAGCTATTAAAAGATGTGATTGATCAACACAATTTCCTGATTTAGAACTTAAAGTTTTTGCTGCACCATTTTCAGTATTAAAGTAAAAGCTATAATCTATGTTATTTTGTACCCAATTATAAATAGTTGTTGCTTTATCTAAATCTGAATTAGAATCTTTAGTTAAATTAGTAGATAGTGATTTTATGGCACTATTATCCACTTGACAATTTTTAGTAGTCTTTAAATAAGGAGCTAATGCAGGATCTAAACTTTCAGATGATGTTGGAGTTTGATCTCCATTTATATCACTTGAAGTTGTAGCAATTACATTAAAATAATTTTGAGTATTATTTTTAGTAATTTTATCAATGAAATTTTCATCGATTACTAATGAATCCGAATCAGCTAAATTTTTCGTATTTTTATTAAAAACTTCTTCATTATCTACATTGGCAGCATTAACACAAATTATACTACTGCTTGCAACAATAAGAAGTGCAATAAATACAAATAATATTTTTAATCTATTTGAAATTATTTCGCCTCCAATTTTTCACTTAGAGAATTTTATCCAATATAAAATAATATAGGATCTCAACTCTAAAAGTGTACATTCTTATTATATGTCTTTTATTCCTTATATACTTTGTTATTTTTCACAACTAAGCTTTTTTTATAGATATTTTCTATTTTGTAAATGAAATTCTTAAATAAACTTAAATCCCCAGCTTTTACCTATGATCTAACAAGAGGATAAAAAAATCAATTATTGTTTCAAATAACTAAAACAATATAATATCAAATGAAACTATATTAAATAATAATAAAACAATAAGTATCATCTAAAACAATGATAAAATACAATTTATAATTTTCTATTACAATGCTATAATAAGCAGTAGTTAAAATAAATGTAAATTAACCAGTTTTAAGTCAAATAAACTTTAAAAAAGCATGATGTAAAAATATAATGAAATGGATATAATGATATATTATAAACTATATTTTTTCTAAAAAAATTAGAAGTAATATCTCTATTAATTCTTTTATTACATTTTTATTTAAAATCTATAGATTTCTATTGTTAATTATATTATATATTAAAAATTATCAAATTTTTACAAGTAATACAATTTTTAAAGTATTGAATAATCTTTATAAAAATAAATAAATATTTAAAAATAATCCACATAAAAAAAAAGAAAATGAAAAAAATAAGAATTATTGTTCTTATTACTAAGAATGAATATTCTTAATTTTTCATTATTTATATTATAGATTCTAGAATATTACAGATTTTAGAAAGTTATTTCTGCATATCTACCATAAACTTTAGGGTTTTTCCAATTAGTTACACTTCCCAATTTATTATAGCTACTTGTAGTATCAGCAATAACCCATTTACCATTGACATAAACTTCTGCCCAGGTATGACCTATGGTTCCACTGCTTGTAAAAGTAGCTTGACCATTAACATATCTTGCTGCCAAACCACTTGCCCTGAAAAGAGCTATTAAAAGATGTGATTGATCAACACAATTTCCTGATTTAGAACTTAAAGTTTTTGCTGCACCATTTCTAGTATTATAATAAAAACTATATTTTATGTTCTTTTGCACCCAGTTATAAATAGCTGTTGCCTTTTGTAATTCCGTCTGAGAGTTTTTAGTTAAAGTAGCAGATAATGATTTTATAGCAGCATTATTTACTTGACAATTTTTAGTAGCCTTTAAATAAGCAGCTAATGCAGAACTCGAAGTTCCAGATGTTGTTGAACCTTGACCTCCATTTATCTTACTTGAACTTGTAACATTAACATTAACGTTATTTGGCATAACTTTGTTTGTATAGATATAACTAGCTATTTTTGAAAATATATAAACTGTTGATTGATATTGTAAATTCCCTAAACTAGTAGATAGATAGTTAGGAGCTTGCTTATTTGTTTCATAATATAATACTAATGATTTAGCTAATGAAAGATATTCTGTTTTCTGTATTGTTCCAAGTTTATTATTTCCTGAAGGATTTGCAGGTGATTTAGTTGTTAATAAAGGAATGCTTGATGTTTTACCTTCATTTTTATTTACTATGGCTTTAGACATTAAGTATAAGAAATCATTGATTTTATAGCTATTTCCCCCTATTGAAACAGTATTTGGCATTACTCCATTTTTTTCAACATAATTTTTAACTCTTGTAGAAGCTTCAAGTACTTCATTCATGGTCAAAAATTTTATAGAACCTGATGCCGCAGGAGGATTGGTAGTTATAAGATTACTAGTTTTTGGTCTTGTATATTTTGGAATGAATTTATTTAAGTTATTTGTTTTTTTAACATTAAGAGATAAAGCAGTTGGTAATTTACTTTTATGATTATAACTCCAAGCTAAAACTTTATTTAATCCATATATAGCTGTTTGATATTGCACTCTTCCTAATTTAGTATTAATATAATTAGGGACTTTATTGTATTTATTAATGAATTTAACAATATTTTTTGCACTAGAATAATGCTGTTTAGAAGATAATTTGCCTTTAATATTGCTTCCAGAAGGTTTAGATGGGTTTTTAATATCATATTTTATAGTTATATCTGATTTTACTTTATTATACTTAGAGATAATTGTTTTACTTAAAAGATACATGAATTCTGGTATAGAGAATTTATAATTGTTTATAGTAACATAATTAGGTAACTTCTTATTTTTTGAAATATAATTATGTAATAACTTAGAAGCTTTTAATATACTACTTTGAGATAATTTTTTAGGTTTGTTCACTGTATTAGGAATTGTATTTGCTTTCACAGTTGTACTACTATTAGTTGAATTAGTGTTTTGGTTAGTAGATATAGTAGCTGTTTCCCCATTTAACTTAGTTTCATTGTTGTCTTCTAGAGTTGTAGGTTCTTGAGTTATCCCACTACTTAGAGTAACATTATCAATTACTTCACTACTTAGAGTAACATTATCAATTACTTCACTACTTAGAGTAACATTATCAATTACTTCACTACTTAGAGTAACATTATCAATTACTTCACTACTTAGAGTAACATTATCAATTACTTCACTACTTAGTACAAGATTATTTCTTTCTTGATAAGATCCAGTAACTTCTACAGAATCATCAATTACTTCACCATCATTTCCTACAGAATCATTAATTAATTCCTTGCTTTTTGCACTCTTTGTATTGTTATCTTTTTCTGAGTGTATATCATTATTTTGTATAGTATTATTAATTATTTCATTATTTTGTATTTCATTATAATTTTCATCACTTATACCATTTGCATAGCTTGCACTTATACTAATAAGAAATAGGCATGCCATTAACAAAAGTAATGATTTCCGCCTCATTCCGATTGTTCCACCTCATTTTTTTCGCCAAATAAATATTTCATGAGGATAATGGGAAAATAGGTCTGTAAATTAATAAATTTAATCTATAATATAAAAAATTATTCTAATATAAAAAATTAATATATAGATAATTAATATAAAAAAATTATTCCAATATAAATAATTAATATATAAATAATTAATATATAAAATAATACATTATATAAATATAATAAAAATTAAATTTTTTTACATATTCCCCCATATTCACTTTCATGAAAATATTCAGTTTAGTGATACAAGTACTACATGTGATTTAATCCCTTATAAAGTTTTTCAAAATAAATTTAGCTATTAAATTGGACTCCTTTTTTTAAAATTCATCTAATATATTAGGATTCCAGTAAAATGACTATAAATTACTTACAATTACTTATGAAATGAATAATTTCTTAAAAAATCATTATAGTTCTTCTAACAAAAAATGAGTTATTAGTATCCAATATCATTTATTTATGCCTTAAACGAGAAATAAACCTAAAATATTAAGTATTGATAGAAAATTCTAATTACTATGTTTGTTAGAAAATACATTTTAAATTATCTCCTATTGTTATTCATATTTTTTAGCTGTTTACTTCAATTAATTTTAAAGTCTATTTTTTTCTTTAAAATAGCTATTTAATTTAATATTATCAATTTAAAAAGATTTAATTAATTAAATATATAATTTCATGATAAAAAGTATTCTTTAGTTATAAATAAATTTTTCAACATAAGACAAAAATAGCAATGATAAAAATGATAATTTTATTTATAATAAATGATTCAAATTAATTCAAATCTCATTTTTTTACTTTATATTCTAAAATAAGGTCTTTACCTAATCTATAATTTTTTATTAAGTCAAGATTAATAGCTTCATTCATAAAATCGAATCCTTCTCCATCAAATAGTGTTTTAGAATTATGGCCTCCAACTACCATTGGTGCTATACAAATTCTTAATTCATCAATTAAACCTTCTTTTATCATGGAAAAGTTTAATGTGGATCCTCCTTCTAACATTAAAATCTTAATACCCTTTATATATAAATATTCCATCAAATCCTTTAAATTAATTTGTTTTTTTCCTGAAAGAAAGATAGTGGCCACTTTTTCAAGTTTTTGGTGGCGTTCTTTAAAGTCTTCCTCATTTGAATTTTCAGTAATAGCTATTATTGTTTCAGCATCATCACTTAATATTCTTGAATTTAAAGGAGTTCTTGCTTTATTATCAACAACAACACGAATAGGATTATCTTGCTTCTTAGAAGGTATTTTATGAACAGTTAATCTAGGATCATCAGCTATTACTGTGTTTATTCCAACCATTATCCCATCAACATCCCTTCGAAGTTCATGAACTCTTTTAAGATCTTCTTCACCAGATATTTCTGAACTCCCAGTTTTCGTAGCTATTTTACCATCTAATGTCATAGCTGCATTTAATATCACATAAGGTCTCATATCATCACATTTAAAACTATTTTGCTTTTTAATCATCTTTTTATTTTTATAATCATTAATATATTTCTATTTTTCTATGATGAAGAAACAGTTCATACAATATCAAAAGATAAATTTCTATGAATTATAAAAATCTTTCTAGAAATTCTAAAATTATAAAAATCTTTCTAGAAATTCTAAAATTATAAAAATCTTTCTAGAAATTCTAAAATTATAAAAATCTTTCTAGAAATTCTAAAATTATAAAAATCATGAAAATAAACTAATACAATAATGATAAAAATTGTTATTGGTTTTCATGAAAATAAAGATGTTTTAGCAGCCACAGAAATAGCTAATAAAAATGAAGATTTAGAAGTAAAAATTGTTAATTCTGATAAAGAATTGATAGATGCTATTAAAAATAAAGAAATCGATGCAACTATTAGAGGGTCTTTAAAATCTTCAGATATCTTAAAAACACTTAAAAAATTAAATAAAAATTCAAAGATTTCAAGAGCTAGTTACATCAAGTCAGATGATTTTGAATTTTTACTTGGGCCAGTTGGTATTGATGAATGTAAAAGTCTTGATGAAAAGATAAAACTAGTTGATGGATGTGTTGAATTTATTGAAAGTTTGGGTAAAATTCCAAAAATAGCTATTTTAGCTGGTGGAAGAAAAGAAGATTTAGGAAGGAGTCCTAATATTGATAAATCAATTACAGATAGTGAAAAACTAGCTATTGAACTTGAGAATGAACTTAAATTAAAAAACCTTGACTTTTCTATAAAAAATTATTATATATTAATAGAAAAAGCTATAAAAGAAGAAAACAATATAATAATAACTCCTGATGGTATTTCAGGAAATCTAATATTTAGAACTCTTGTTTTAGTAAATTCATGGAAAAGTTATGGTGCTATCACACTAGGTATTGAAGAAATATTTATTGATACTAGTCGTGAACAGACAAAGGAAGGCTATTTAAGAGCAATAGATTTAGCTTATGAATTATGTAAATCAAAACAAGATTAAAAATAAGTAAAATAAATAATAGCTAATTCTTTATTAATCAAATGAAAGTTTAATAAAAATATATTAATTAATTCTTTATTAACCAAATGAAAGTTTAATAAAAATATATTAATTAATTCTTTATTAATCAAATGAAGATTTAATAA
>NZ_LWMW01000139.1 GCF_001639285.1 Methanobrevibacter cuticularis
ATTATTTGTAAAGTTTTTTTGTTTTTCTAGCTCACTCTCCTCAATTAGATATGAATTAACTCTTTATTTTTTAAGAATATTGAATATGAAAATCTTTTCAAAAAAAAAGATGGGATATAATAGAAAATGGAGAGTATTATGAAAAATATAAAGATAAAGAGGTTAAGTTGTTTTTTGACTGTTTTAGTTTTCGTTTTTGTTGTTTTTTCGGGTAGTTCGTCAGTTTTTGCTGTTGATGATTTTGATTTTATACAAAATAAGGTTGATTCAGGGACAAATATGATTAATCTTGGTAATGAAACTTATATACCGGGCAGTGTAAATACTGTTCTTGTTAATAAGGACAGTGTTGTTATTAAGGGGTCTTCTGCTAATTCTAAGGCTGTTTTGGATGGTGGTGGTAGTGGTTCTAGGATAATGAGTGTTACAGGGGATAATGTTCATTTGGAGAATTTAGTTTTTAAAAATGCTGATGTGAATGCTTTTGGTGGAGCTTTGGCTTCGTATGGTGTTAATTTGACTATTGTTAATTGTGAGTTTGTAAATAATAAAGCAATGGTTGGAGCAATAATTTTAAGTAATGAATCCACTAATGCGGTTATTCAGAATTGTGTTTTTGTTAATAATCAGGCTGCTTATTCTAACGAAAGTGGGGGTGGTGGAGGTGGAGCCATAGATTCACACTCTTCAAATGGACAAATTATAAATTGTACTTTCACTAATAATACAGCTATTGAGATTGGAGGAGCATTATATTTTATTTTTGGTTCTAATAATACTGTGACTGGATGCACCTTCCAAAATAATACTGCGCCACATGGAGGAGCAATTTATACAGGAACTGCTGGAACAACATTGAAGATTTCAAGATCAACATTCGCTAATAATAAAGCAAATAATAATGGTGGAGCGATTTATTCTACTAATCTATTAAGTATTGATGGTAGTAATTTTACAAGAAATTTTGCTCCTAATGGAGGATCAATATACTCAATAGCTAATTTAAATGTAACTAATAGTGTTTTTAAAGAAAATAATGCAACAAATGGAGGTGCAATTCGAAGTACTAGTGTTATTAATATCAGAGGATCTGTTTTTGATTTGAACAAAGCTAGTAATGGTGGAGCCATATATTCCACAAACACATTAAATATGGTTAATAATAATTTCACAAATAATAAGGCAACTAACAATGGAGGGGGAATTTATACAGATAATGTTTTAGCTATAAGTGGTAGTTCTTTTGTAAATAATGTTGCAACTAATAATGGTGGTGGAATTTCTGTTTTAAGTACTAGTAGAACTACTATAGCATCTACTAAATTCACGAGTAATTCTGCGAAAAATGGTGGTGGAGTGTATAATAATGCACCATTAGCTATTTCTAATTCTTATTTTAATTCTAATAAGGCAAATGCTAATGGTGGAGCTATATATGCTAATAAGAATTTGAATATTAGTGGAGGAAGTCTTACAAGTAATTCTGCTGGTTATGGTAGTGGTATTTATAATTTAGCTAATTTGAGAGTTTCTAAGGTTTCAATTAGTTCTAATATTGCAAATGTTATAAGTATTTCGCTTAAAACTCCAACTGTAGTTAAACCTGGTAACAAATTAACTGTTAATATTTATTTAAAGACTGGGGATAATATTCTTGGAGCAATATACAATAGTAAAGGTAATACTTATATAAATGGATCTAGAAAAACACCTTCAGATAAAACACCAGATAAAATTTTCTCTTCAGCTATTGCTGGTAGTAAAAAGTCTATTAAATCTAATATTAATGGTGTAGCTGCAAGAACTTATACTGTATCTAAAACTGCTAAAAAAGTTGTTGTGTCAGTTAGCTATTCTCAAGGTGGTAAAAAATGGACAATATCCGAATCTGTTAAGGTAAGTAGTACAGCTCCATCAACTCCTAAAACTAAAACTTATACAAATAAAAAATCAGTTTCGACTGCCTCTTCAGCTTCAAGTGGTTCTGGTAAAAGTGGGAGTAGTGTGACTGTTAGTCTTTTAAATCATGAAAATTCTCATTTAGCTAGTTTAGTTAATATGTCTAAATATACAATTAGCTCTAAGAAGATTAGCTATTGGAATCTTAAAAAGGAAAGCTATACTGCAGTAACTGATTCTCTTTATAAAGTCAATAAAGATGGTTGGTACTCTGGTACAATAAACAGTAAAGGTGGTGTTGTTTGGAATAAGATGAGTAGGAAACCTAGTACAACTGGAACTTGGTTTAATCTCAGTTCAGATTCTAACACTTCAAACTCTAAAAGAAAATATAGCATTGGTAAAATAGTGCCTAAATATGCAAATAATACTTCAGAATCACCACTTTCATTTTTTGTTTCAGTTAAAACTAGTATTAGTCATAAATCTTTGACTCCATATATAAGTTATACTTATGAGTTGGTTAATAAGAATACTAAAACTAAAAAGACAGTTAGATTTTTTGAAAAGTCAGATATTAGTATTTATTTTGCATCATATTTATCAGCTTCTGAAATTAAAAACTATTCTGGAGCATTGAAATCAACATATAATTGTCATGTTAATAATAGTGCAATAAAAAAACAAGTTGTTAGTATGATTTCTAAAATTAGTGGAGAATTAACTCCTAAAGTGAAAGCCGTAGCTATTTTTAATTGGCTAAAAAATAGGCATAATTATAGGGGTTATTCTGACACATGGTATGGTGCAGTCAATTCATTAAATCTTGTGTTGAAAGGTAAAATCGGACAAAGTCTAATTAATTGTGCAGATCAAGCACATTTGACTATAGCTCTGTATAGAACTATGGGAATTCCAGCTTTTTATGAACATGGGTATTGTAAATTCAAACATAATTCTTCTGGACATTATTGGGCTAAAATTTATATTTCCGGCAAATGGTATATGTTAGATACAACAAATTCAGGTAATGGATTTAATTCTCATACATGGAAGCTACTGAATATAATAGGAAGGTATTATGAATTGAATGAAAAGATTGGAAATAAAAAAATATCTTCAAAAATTTTGAAGGAGTTATAATAATGGAAAAAAATAAAATATATTTAATTATTCTATTTGTAACAATTGTACTATTATTTGCATTTATTTTTTCAATAGAGAATAATAATAAGCAAGAAAATGAAAAAAATCAATCAATATTGAATAATAAATTAAATGATAGTATTAATAATAATTTAACTAATGATTCAAATAAAGCATTGAATAATGGGTCTATTGGGAAAAATAACATTATAAATGAAAAAAGTGATTCAATAAAAAATAATAAAATTAATAAAAATCAGGATACATTTAAAATCCCAAAAAATGCGAGATTATCACTAACGCAAGTACAAAAAATAGCTGATAGAGGTGCAGTAAAAGGAGAATATGCAAAAGTATTGGGTACTTTTAAACATGATGGTCAAATTTTTTGGAATGTAATTATATATGATAAAAAAACAGGGAAACAAAAAAGAAGCTTTGTGGTCAACGATAAATATGGAAGTCAAGAATTAATGTAAATTTTTCAAATAAAAAAAACAGATATTTGAGTATTAGTGGTGATGAAATTGCTGTTTAATAAAGAATGTATAATGGTTTTAACCATTTTAATGGTTTTAGGTTTTTCTGTGTCTGGTGTTAGTGCGGGTTCTCTATTTATAAATGAGTCTTGGACTAATGAAGATATTCAGGATGCTCTTTGGAATGATGGTAGTATTGATGTTTTGTATTTTAATTCTACTAGCCTTGGTGGTGTTTATAGTGGAATTGATTTGTTGATTGATCGTGCTATGTCTATTGTTTGTGATGTTGGGGTGGTTCTTGATGGAAGTCTTGGTGATAATCCTGTTACTTCAGCATTTACTATTTCGGAAGATAATGTTATAATTAAAGGATTTACATTTTTGAATTATGGTATGTGTGTTATTGGTTCTGGTGTGAACAATATTTCTATTATTAATAATAGTTTTGATGGTTTTGATTTAGCTATTGAGTTTGATACTGTTAATGGCTTGAGTGTTGTTAATAATAGTGTTTCTTCTTCTGGTGAAGGTGTAGCTGTTTCAGTTAGGGAATCTAATAATGTGAATATTACTGGTAATAATATTAGTGGTGTTGATTCTGGTATTTATCTTTCTGAGTCTAATAACACTAAGATTAAGGATAATAATATTAATAATGTTGAAAGTGATGCTATTTATGCTGATACTGTTGATGGTCTTGATGTTGAAAATAATAATGTCGATGATGCAAGAGGATCAGGAATTAATGCTTATAATTCTAAAAATTTGAATTTGAAGAAGAATAAAGTTAGTAATGTTGGTGGCGATGGTGTTGTTGTAGATACTGCTTCTAATGTTGAAGTAAGTGATAATACTGTTGATGGTTCAAATGGAGGTATTTCTGTTTATGATGCCAATGATGTTAAAATAAAAAACAATAAAGTTGTAAAATCTCAGGAAAGAGGTATTTCTTTATATAATGTTAATAAATTAACTATTGATGATAATACTGTCAATTCTGATGGTGATGCTATTGTTATTGATACATCTAATAATGTTTCTTTTACTAACAATAAGTTTTCTGGAGGATCTTCTGGTGTTTCAGTAACTGAGGTAAATAATGCTAATATAAGTAAAAATATTATTAATAGTTCTGGTATTGGAATTTATTTAAACGATGTTGGCACTGTTAACATACTGGATAATACTATTAATTCATCTGGCAATGGTATTGATGGAAATACTATTTCCAATGTAAATATAGCTAATAATAAAGTTTATAGTAATGATGTGGCTATTAATATTGATACTTTGGATAATGGAATAATAGATTCAAATCTTATGAATCGTGGGAATAATGGTATTTTTTTAAGTAATGGTGATAATGTAATAATTTCTAAAAATAATATTTCTAATGTAAATAATATAGGTATTTATATAGATAGGTTAACTAAGGGTCACGTTTTAAACAATAATATTAAAAATACTGGATATACTGGTATGGAGTTGAATGGGTTTGATAATTGTAAGGTAATGTATAATAATTTGAAAGATGTTGGATATCCTAATGGAGGTTATGGCTTATATCTAGAATCTCCTTTGAATACTGTGATTAGCAATAATCGTGTTGAGGTTAGTGGATATGATAGTATATATGTTTCTAATGCAGATAATATTAGTATAATTAGTAATTTCTTAGAGCATAATGGTTTCAATGGCATTTATGCAGAATCTATTAAAAATTCTGTTATTAGTTCTAATCATATTTTTTACCAATCTTTTGCTAATGGTATTCATGTGATTGAAGGTGATAATTTAATAATTACAAAGAATAATATTTTCTTACATGAAATGGGAATGTTATTAGAATCTGTTTATTTCAGTAAAATATCTTTTAATACAGTTTCAGAGGGTATTATGGAAGGTATTGATCTTTATGGTCAGAATAATGATATTTTTAATAATACGGTATTCAGCATTAATCGTGATGGTATTAGTATAATGTCAGGAACTAGTAATAAGGTTTTTAATAATTATGTGCATCATGTTGATGGTGCGGGTATTAGTTCTTATGATGTTGGTAATGAGATTACTAAAAATATTTTGAGGAGTAATTATTTTAATATTTATATCGAATCTGATAATAATTATATAGCTTATAATAATATCTACAATTGTAGACATTCTGGAATATGGATTAATGGAGACAATAATCGTATTAAATATAATAAACTTATCAATGGCTTTAAATCTTCTGGAATAAGAATTACTGGGGATCATAACTATATTTATAAAAATAAGATTTCAAACACTAAAATTGGGGTTAATATTGTTGGAAGTTATAATAAGGTGCTTAAAAATACTATCAAGTCTAAGAAATATGGTGTTTTTGTTAAAGGAGATAGGAATTCTGTTAAAAATAATCGTTTAAGCAGTGGAAATTTCGGTGTTTATGTAAATGGGTTTAAAAATGCGGTGCATAGTAATATGATTAGGTCTAAAAAAATTGGAATTCATATTTATGGATATCAAAATTCAATATATAAAAATAGAGCTAATAATAATAAGTATCAAGGGATTAAAGTTTTTGGAAATAAAAATAAAGTGTTAAGTAATATCTTTAATAGGAATAAGGGTCATGGGATCAAAATTAATGGTGATAAGAATCTCGTGTCTAAAAATTCTGTAAAAACGCTTGGAATTAAAGTAAATGGTGATAGAAACATTATATCTAATAATAAATTAGGTAAAAATAAGACTCATAGACTTTGTATAAATGGATATAAAAATAAAGTTAAGAAAAATAAAAATTAATTTCAGTTTTTTGTATTTTTAGAAAATTCTTCTTTTTGAAGAATTTTTCTATTGTTTATATAATGTTAGAAGATCATTGATGTTGAGTAGAAGGTGATATTTCTACATTGATAAATAAAGAGATGAAAATTGATAGGTGTGAAGTTTTGATTGTTTTTAGTGTTGATAATTCTTTTTTCGTTTATTATTCGAAATGTTAAAACTGCTCAGAAAAAAAAATAGTGATTATAACGGTTTAAGTAATAATAACTGGAAATATATCTAAAGAAAACATTTCTAAAAATATAAATTCCTTAAATAATAATCAAAGTGAAGAAAGAAGCTATCATGATAAAAGTATGCTTAAAAATAAAAAAGGTAATGTTCCATTTAATATTCCAAAAGATGCTAGGTTATCCTATTATCAGTTAAATAAGAATTAAAAGGAGTTAATGGTCAATTAACTTCTTTATTTAAAGCTAAAACCATTATGAATAGGTAAAACAAAAAGAAAAATACAAACTTTATAGAAATAGTCGTCATAGTGATTTATGGTCTATTCCAAGAATTAAAATATTAAAAATTCTGATTTAGCTAATCATAAGTGAATATTAGGGTTGTTATTTGTTTGAAATTATATATAAAAAGTTGGTGATTTTTTTGTTTAAGAAAGGAATTTTTGTATTATTTGGATTGTTATGTATATTATTAATTGTTAATAATGTAAGTGCTAGTAGTTATTCTATTAGTAATTCTACAGATGTTACTACTATTTCCAAAATGGTTAGTGGTAAGATACCTATGAAAAATGGTGAATTTATTAAGAATGGGGATGTTGTTAAATTTAATGCAGGGAATTATAAAAATATTAAGCTAGTTGTTAATAAAAAGATTGTTTTAACTAAGAGTGGTAATAATAAAGTTAATTTTATTGGTAATGGTAGTGGAATTGCAATAAAAGTTAATTCTAATAAAATTAAGATTAATGGTTTGAGGATTAAAAATTATGAGTATGGCATCTATGGTAAGATTACCAGTAGTTCTATTAGCAAGACAATTTTACATGGAAGCTCAATTAAGATAGTAGGAAAGTACAATAAATTTTCATATAATAAACTTTCAGGATATATGGAGGTTTCTGGGAAATATAATAAAATATATTTGAATAAATTATATGGATATTCTATATCAGTCCATGGTTTTAAGAATACTATTTTGAAAAATCGATTAGTGGGATCTAAGACATATTCAATTGATGTGTCTGGAAGTAATAATCTAATAACATCCAACTATATGCATGGATATAGTAGTAGTGATAGTACTGGACTGTCTATTTCAGATGGCTCAAACAATAAATTTTATTATAACACTATCATTAAAGCTTATTGGGGAATAAATATTTTTGGAACTAAAAATGTATTCTATAAGAATAAAATTTATAGATGCAGAATCGGAATACAATATGAAGATAAGACTAATAACTGTATAAAAAATATTTTTAAGAAGAATAAGAAAAATATTCTTTTTTCTCCACCAACTACTGGTCCTCCTGAAGGAGTATATTGAATTAAAAAGTTTTTTAGATAATCTATAGTAGAAGATATTTGTAATTAATATTGTAGTTTTGAAAAGAGTATTTCTATTGAAATACTCTTTTAGTTATTAGTTATTTAGCTGTTTTCTAGGTATTTATTATAATTATATTATAAATCTTATTTCAGTTCTTAGAAATGAAAGCAACCATTGAGCTTAGCTAATGAATAAATATGGATTCTATTATTTTGAGTGATAAAAGAAGAATGTTTGGTATAATCCAAGCGTATTCTGTGCAAAATATTTTTTGTGCTGTTAAAAAATTGTTAAGAGGGATATAATGAAGAACAAAATAATAATTTTAGTAGTAATATTGATTCTAATTTCAGGAATTGCTATATATGTTGCAACAACAGAAAATACAGAGAATTCTATTAAAACATCTAATAATAACAAGAAGAATTTGACTAATATGTCTATAGGCCAAAATAATACTACAAATGAAAGAACCCAAGATTTAAATAAAACAGTTAAAATTAAAGATAAGTTCATGGTAACTGAAAAGATAGCTAAAGAAGACAAAATTTACATCTACTATGATAGTGGGTACAATGGACAAGATGATATCCACAGAGGACTATTTATACATATACTAAATAGTTCTGATGAACTTGAAGGTGATACACAGTTCAAAATAATATATGTAGTAGTGAGATTCCAAGATAACAATGATAAAACAGTTTATAAAACATATAATCCAAATAATGGAGACAGTATAAGAGTAAAAGTTCCAAAAAATTTGACACCAATATCCACTACAGTTTATTATAAAGCCAAATAAAAAAACAAAGATGGTTATAACGATATGTTCATTAATCAAGCTTAATTTCTGAATATAATTGTATCAAAATATTTTTGTAGCAAAAACTATGTTTATAAACAAAAATTTAGCAAAACCCTCTTAAATGGAGTTGAAATATTGGATTGTGTAATTAATTAGAAGATAATAATGGTGATATTATGTTAAAAAAAATAATTATTGCATTAATATTATTATTAACAATTTTGTTTGTTGTTAATAATGTTAATGCAGCTACTTATACTATAAGTACTAGTAATAGTACTTCGAGTATAGATGTTTTTTTGAGTGATGAAGATTGGGAAAACCCTTCTCCTTTAGCTAATGGGGATACTGTAATATTTAAGGCAGGGAAATATAATTTAGATTTAAATGTTAATAAAGCTATCAAACTTAAAGCTAATGGGAAAGTGACTGTTAATAATATTTTTATTTCTAAAAATACGATAGTAACTGGTTTCATTGTAAAAGAAGGTTTTTATGCACATAAATCTAATAATATTTCTAAAAATACTATAGGATATTTACAGTTATTTGGATCTAAAAGTCATATTATTAATAATATTATAAAAGGAGGATTATCTGTTCATGGCTCTAATAATGTTGTTAAGAACAATTATATTTCTTCAGAATCATCTATTGATGGTAGAAAAAATATAGTTACTTCTAATACATTCAAGAAAAATGTTTATATCTATGATAATAACAATAAAATTGTTGGTAATAAAGTAGCTACTAATTATAAAATTTTTACTAGTGGGAAAAAGAATATATTAAAAAATAATAAGCAGTCTTACAGGGACTTAGCTTTAAGTAATGTTGGAAAAATTAGTAAAGGGCATGTTCTATCTGTTAAAAATGTTGGGACTAAGTCTACAAAAGTTTGCTATATTAAAATAGATAATTATGATAGGACTGTATATAAGATTAAAGTTCCTGCATTAAAAAAAGGAAAATCAACAAAAGTAATCATACCTAAAAGGATAATTAATAAGCTTAAATATAGATATTATGAAACAACTTATTATGGTGGTTATATCTATTTGGATAATAAAAATAAGAATAAAGATGCTGATTTATCAAATAATCGTTTAGATC
>NZ_LWMW01000140.1 GCF_001639285.1 Methanobrevibacter cuticularis
ATACCACAACAAATCCCAACATAACATAAGAAACCAATTGATAAAAAAAGAACAAAACAAAAGAACAAAACAAAAAACACATAAAAAAATAAAAATACAAAAACACTTTACGAACTACTGATTATTATATATTATTATTATTAACTTTGTTGTTATTATAATATAATTAAAAAAATTAATTATAGTTTTTATGGAAAAGTTCTTAAATTTTGAAAATAAATTAAATTCTTAATATCATTTATTTTTAATTATAACTTCTTAAAATTGATTATTATTATTATTAAAAATATATTATTTAAATATCTTTATTAGTTTAATAAATTAAAATTATTAACTTAAGATTATAATATTTTTTAGATAATTTATTTATTAAGAATTTTATCAAATTGACTATATTAGAAATTTATTTATATAAATATCATTATTTTTCAATTTAATTATTTTTCTTTTGCAGTCATTTATATTTTTTCATTTATCAGGATTACTATTTTTTATTAGATTTCTTTTGCTCTCAATACTTATTTATAAAATAAAAAATAATATAATTATTGTTATAATTAAATAAAAAAATTATTAAATTTACAAGTATTTTCTTATTAAATTTATTATGTACTTTAGATAACTTATTAAATAATAATTTTATTCTTAAATAGATTATCTACTATCATATCATTATCAAATAGATTATCTACTATCATATAATTATTAAATAAATTATTAAATATCATATCATTATTAAATAGGCAACGAAGGATTATCATTATTAACTAGATTATTAAATACCATAACAATCTTATCTTAAATAGACTATAAAAGATCATAACTTTATTAAATTTATTATAATGTATATATTAATTCATATATTAATTTATTTTTTAATTTTTCTTAAATTCAAGTTATTCAAGCTTTCAAATATATTAATTTTATCGGTGATTATTTTATGAAACAATTTAAATTAAATTCTGCTTATAAACCTCTTGGAGATCAACCAAAAGCTATTAAATCTCTAGTTAATGGGATAAATAAAAATTTTCATGAACAAACACTTCTTGGTGTAACTGGATCTGGAAAGACTTTTACAATGGCTAATGTTATTCAAGAGGTTCAAAAACCAACTTTGGTTATTTCTCACAATAAAACATTAGCTGCTCAGTTATATGAGGAGTTTAAAGAGTTTTTTCCAGATAATGCTGTGGAATACTTTGTGAGTTACTATGATTACTATCAACCTGAGGCATATGTTCCAAGAACAGATACATTTATTGATAAAGAGGCATCAATAAATGAAGAAATTGATAGGATGAGACATTCTGCTACACAGTCTTTGCTATCTCGTGATGATGTGATTGTAGTTTCAAGTGTTTCATGTATTTATGGTATAGGATCACCTGAAGAATATGGTGAATTTAAACTTTCAATAGCTCCTGGAGATATTATGGATAGGGGAGAAATTCTGTCTAGATTAATCCATATGCAATATGAAAGGAATGACATTGAGTTTGATACTGGACAATTCAGAGTTAGGGGAGATGTAGTAGAAATAAATCCTGTTCATGGTACTCCTCCTATTAGAATAGAACTTTTTGGAGATGAAATAGATTCAATCTCTCTTATTGATAAGATAACAGGTAAAAAAATTCAAAATCTACAGAGATACACCATATTTCCTGCAAAGCATTTCGTTATTGGGGAAGAAAAATTAAATAGAGCTCTTGGAGATATTAGTAATGAGTTAGATCAGAGATTGAATGAACTTAATATTCAAAATAAGCAGCTTGAATCCCAACGTCTTGAACAAAGAACTCGTTTTGATCTAGAGATGTTAGCTGAAATGGGTTATTGTCCAGGAGTTGAAAATTATTCTCTTCATCTCTCAGATAGGCAATGGGGTGAGATGCCTTATACCCTTCTTAAGTATTTCCCTGATGACTTTTTGACCATAATCGATGAATCACATGTTACAGTCCCACAAATTCGAGGAATGTATAATGGAGATAGGGCTAGGAAAGAAACTTTAGTAGAGCATGGTTTCCGTCTTCCTTCAGCTAAAGAAAATAGACCTTTTAAATTTGATGAATTTGAAAAATCTGTTGGTCAACTTATCTACGTTTCAGCTACTCCTAGTAACTATGAGATCAGTCGAAGCTTAAATGTAGTGAAACAAATCATAAGACCAACAGGACTAATTGATCCTGAAGTCATTGTAAGGCCAGTTAAAGGTCAAGTTGATGATCTTCTAGGAGAAGTTAGAAAAAGAGTAGACAAAGATCAAAGAGTATTGATTACCACATTAACCAAAAGAATGGCTGAAGATTTGACAGATTATTATGCAAAAATTGGGGTTAAAGTTAGATATCTTCATTCAGAAATCGATACTTTAGAAAGAATTGATATAGTGGATGATTTAAGAAGAGGAGAATTTGACTGTCTGGTAGGAGTTAATCTTTTAAGAGAGGGTTTGGATCTTCCTGAGGTATCTCTTGTAGGTATACTTGATGCAGATAAAGAAGGTTTTCTTAGATCTGAAACATCTCTTATTCAGACAATTGGAAGAGCTGCAAGAAATGTTGAAGGTCAAGTAATGATGTATGCAGATGAAATGACTGATTCTGTTAAAAATGCTCTTGATATAACAAATAAAAGACGAAAACTACAAATTGCCTATAATAAGAAACATAATATAACTCCTAAATCAACTGCTAGAACATTAAAAGAGCGTAAAAAAGAGATTCAAAAATATGATAAAGATGCTGCAGATCTTAAGAAGATGCCTAAAGATGAATTGATTCTATTAATTCAAGATTTAGAAGCAGACATGAAAGATGCAGCTACTGCATTAGATTTTGAAAAAGCAGCTAAGTTAAGGGATCAATTAATCTTAATTAAGGGAGTAGCTAAAAAATAGGATAATAAAAGAAGATAGTCTATTTAAGATAAATAGTGAAACATATGTACTATATTTAGTCAAAATTATTATATTTATGTGTTATATTAAAAAATTTAATCACTATATTACTTTTCAAACACTATCATAATTTTCTTATATTCTTATAAAAATAGTAATCCTTATAAGTTAATTATTATAGGTGTAATTAAATAATTTTATTGAAAATAAATTTTATATGATTAATAGTAAAACTTTCTATGATTAAAAAAATATATATATTATACTGAATAAACATATGATTATGAATTTTGATAAAATAATACATAATTATTTAATATATTAAATTTTATTTACTCCATAAAGAAAAATTTCATTCATTAAGTCTTATGGTGTTGCTTTAAAAGAAAATTCATAAAATATTTTAATTTAATCAATGATTATTGTTTTTTATTATTTATATATAAAAAATTCTATTACTAAATAATTATAAGGATAAATAGAATAAGAAATAATTTATTTTTATATTATATTATTAATTGTAATAATTAATTTAACTAATTTATGATTTTCAGTGAAACGAATAAGGTTAAAATTAGGGTTAATTTATAAAGAAATTAATTTTAATCGAATTGATGTTAAAATTAAGATTATTTAAATCTTAACAATTGAATTAATAATAAAATTGGGATTTTCTAAAGATTAACGATTGAATTAATAATAAAATTGAGATCTTCTAAAGATTAACGATTGAATTAATAATAAAATTGGGATTTTCTAAAGATTAACGATTGAATTAATAATAAAATTGGGATTTTCTAAAGATTAACGATTGAATTAATAATAAAATTGGGATTTTCTAAAGATTAACGATTGAATTAATAATAAAATTGAGATCTAATAATAACAAATAATCAATATAATAGCTATTAACTAATAAAACACAAAGGGGTTAAAATGAGTAGCGATAATTTAAGTAAAAATAAAATTGTTCTCAAAGGAGCTAGAGAGCATAATCTTCAAAATTTAAACTTATCTCTTCCAAGAGATAAATTCATTGTCATAACTGGATTAAGCGGATCTGGAAAATCATCATTAGCATTTGATACTATCTATGCTGAAGGACAGCGTCGATATGTTGAATCATTGTCTGCATATGCAAGACAATTTTTAGGACAGATGAAAAAACCTGAAATAGATTATATAGAAGGTCTTTCACCAGCTATATCTATTGATCAAAAAACAACAAAAATGAACCCACGTTCAACTGTTGGAACCATCACTGAAATATATGATTACCTTCGACTACTTTTTGCAAGAATAGGAACACCACATTGTTATAACTGTGGTAAGGAAATATCACCACAAACAACAGGTCAAATTGTAGAGAGTATAGTAGAAGAAGGAAAAGGAATTAAAATCCAAGTTCTTGCTCCAGTGGTAAGGGATAGAAAAGGAGAACATCAAAAAATCTTTGAAAACCTCCAAAACAAAGGATTTGTTAGAGTTCGTGTAGATGGAGAAATAAAAGATCTAGAAGAAAATATCAAACTACCTAAAACTATTAAACATACCATCGAAGTGGTGGTAGATAGGCTAATAATACGAGAAGACATTGATTTTCAACGTAGATTAGCTGATTCTATAGAAACAGCTCTTTCTTTTGGTGAAGGAATTGTTACTATACTTTTTGACAAGGGGCCAACTAAAGAATCTACTCAAAAAAAAGGCAACTCATCTAAAAATAAAGGGAAAAATAAAAAAAATAAGGAAGAAAGTGGAATATATGAAAAAGTCTATTCAGAACACTTCGCTTGTGTAGATTGTGGAATAAATTTTGAAGAAATCAGTCCAAGAATGTTCTCTTTTAACAGTCCACATGGAGCTTGTCCAGAATGTAATGGTCTTGGAAGCAAAATGGAAATGGATCCAGATCTTATTGTTCCAAATAAAGAGTTATCTCTAAATGAAGGAGCCATAGTTCCATGGAGTAGATCAAAACCAAATAAAGAGAACTATTATCATCAGATGTTATTAGCAGTAGCTACTAACTTTGGATTTTCAATGGACACTCCATTTAAAGATCTAAAAAAAGAAGAACAAACTATCATCCTATATGGATCAAAAGAAAAGATTCCTTTCAAGTTTAAACGAAGAAACAAATCTTATAATGTTAAAAGAAAATTTGAAGGTGTAATCACTAGAATGGAGAGACAATATCTAGAAACCAAATCAAACTATTCTCGTAGCTACATATCTAAATTCATGAGTGACCATTCATGTCATGTTTGTGGAGGAAAAAGACTTCGTCCAGAAGCCTTATCTGTTACTGTTAGTGAAAAATCAATAGCTGAAGTAGTAGCAATGCCAATTAAAGATTGTTATAAATTTTTCCAAAACATTGAATTAAATGAAAGAGAATTATTTATAGCTAAAGAGGTTTTAAAAGAAATCAATGAGAGATTAAAATTCCTGGTTGATGTTGGTCTTGATTATATTACAATGGAAAGATCATCTGGTACTTTATCTGGTGGAGAAGCACAAAGAATTCGGTTAGCTACTCAAATTGGTTCTGGACTTGTTGGAGTTCTATACATTCTTGATGAACCAAGTATAGGTCTTCATCAAAGAGACAATGTTAGGCTGATTGAAACATTAAAACGTCTTAGAGATATTGGAAACACTTTAGTTGTTGTAGAACACGATGAAGAGACTATTTTATCTGCAGATTATGTAGTAGATATTGGTCCTGGAGCTGGTGAACATGGTGGGAAAGTGGTAGCTAGTGGAACCCCTACTGAAATCATGGATTCTCCAGATTCTATAACTGGTAATTATCTTTCAAGAAGAGAAAGCATACCAATTAACAAAACTAGAAGAAGTTCAAATGGAAATTACATTAAAATAAAAGGTGCAAAAGAAAACAATCTTAAAGATATCAATGTCGACATCCCTTTAGGAGTATTTACATGTGTTACTGGGGTGTCAGGTTCTGGAAAAAGTTCTTTAATAAATCAAGTTCTTTATAAAGGTTTAAATGGCATTCTTAACCATAAACATAGTTTTGCTGGTAAATTCGATAGCATGGAAGGGACTGGTAATGTTGATAAGATAATTATTATTAATCAAACCCCAATAGGCAGAACTCCTCGTTCTAATCCTGCTACTTATACTGGACTTTTCACTCACATTAGAGAAATTTTTGCTGAAACACCTGAATCTAAAGCAAGAGGATACAAACCTGGAAGGTTTAGTTTCAATGTTAAAGGTGGAAGATGTGAAGCTTGTTCTGGTGATGGAATAATTCAAATAGAAATGCACTTCTTAGCTGATGTTTACGTTCCATGTGAAGTCTGTAAAGGAAAACGTTACAATGACGAAACATTAGATATTCGTTATAAAGGAAAAAACATTTATGAAGTTCTTGAAATGACTGTAGAAGAAGCACTAGGCTTCTTTGAAAATATTCCAAAAATCAAGAAAAAATTGCAAACTTTGGATGACGTGGGGCTTGGATATATCAAATTAGGTCAATCAGCCACCACCTTATCTGGTGGAGAAGCTCAAAGGATTAAATTAGCTAAGGAGCTATCAAAACAAAGTACTGGAAAAACACTTTATATTCTTGATGAACCTACTACAGGACTTCATTTTGCAGACATAAAACGTCTCTTAAGCGTTTTAGATAGATTAACTGATTCTGGTAATTCAGTTGTAGTCATAGAACACAATTTAGATGTTATAAAAACTGCAGATTATATCATTGATCTTGGTCCTGAAGGTGGAGATGGTGGTGGTGAAGTAGTAGCTACAGGTACTCCAGAAGAAATAGCTAAAACTGATACTTACACTGGAAAATTCTTAAATAATATATTATCCGAGAACATAACTCCACTTGCTAAAAAGTTAGTAGATGAAAAAATGAGTAAATAATTTTTTAATTTCCTATATCTTTTTATTATTATTATTATTATTATTCTCACCCATTTTAGATTTAAATAATTTCTTTTTAATTTTTTCACTATTCTTATTATTATTTTTCCTATTTTTATTCTTATTTTTATTTTTCCTATTTTTTATTCTTATTATTATTCTTTAAAAATTTTATGAATTTATGATGTGTATCAACCATTTATTTCACTGCTAAAATGTTTTTTACTAAAATATATTTATTAAAGATAAGTAAATTAATTAAGCAATGTTTTTCACTGGAAATTAAGTTTTAGTTAATTATATATCTATCAAAATCAATAATTAATAACTGTACATCTATTAAACTGAATTAATTAATCATATTATTTATAGAACTTAAAGTGTGAAGGAGAGAGATATAGTGGATTTTAATAAGTATTTCAATGATAAATTAGATATAAACACAAATTATTTAGTATTTGAAAACAATGATTTAATCGATTTAGCTGATCCTAGTTTAGCTATTTTTAAAGGAATAAATAGTACTGATTATTTTTATCCATACAATCCAGCTGCTCTTAATTATTCATTATTTATTATAGATAAAAATTCTAATAAAGCTAAAGATGATATTAGAATAAATGTATTATACGATGAAAATATAGATGAAATAAAATATCAATACAATCTTTTAAAAAATATACTTAATAAGATTAAAATAAAGAAAAAAGGAATAATTCATTTAACAGATGATTTTTTAATTTATCGAATAGCTAAAAATGAATTAATACCATTAAATGATAAATCTAAATTCAATCTATTAAATGTATACAATTTAATCTCAAAAACCCCAGAAACTAACAAAAATGCTTGGAAAAACCTAAAAATATCTATTTAACTAAATTAACTGATTGGGTACAATAGCCATAGATCAATATAAAAACTTTTTAACTAAGATTTAGAAATTTTTGAGATTATAACAATTATGAAAAATTGTAATCATGTTACAAAAATATCAATGCTGTAAAGTTAACATTTTTCTTTTTTTGATTTTTATGTTTTCCTTTTATTTATCTTGTTTCTTTGTTTATTTTTAGTTAATTCTTTTATTATATAGTTTATTTTGAAAAGTTTGAAAATAAATTATAAAAGGATTCATGATCTATTTTATGGTGTCAAAACTGCATATTCGCACATATATGCGATTAATGGGTCGTTATTTATGTTAAATATGAATTTATCAATCCATTTTTTGTATAGGACTTTTTGTCAATGTTTTCATAAAGCCATTTTTCAAAATTTTCAATTAGAAATTCTTCACTTTCGATAAATTCTGTGGATAATTCTTTTTTTATGGTTCTCCAGACCTGTTCAATGGGGCTAAGCTTAGAGGAGTATGGTGGTAAATGTATAAGAGTTATATTAAGGTATTTACAAGTTTTTTTCAATATTTTAGCATGATGGACTGGGTAATTATCTAAAACAATGACTATTTCAATTTCTTTTTTAAACAGGTTTTTTTAGAGGTTTTAAAAGTTCGCTGTAGACTATTTCTAATATTTCTTCAAGCTTTTTTTTATTTTCTTTTTCATATTTTTTTTGA
>NZ_LWMW01000141.1 GCF_001639285.1 Methanobrevibacter cuticularis
CATCAACCACCCCCCCCCCCCCTAAACATATAAATAACTTAAAACCATCCACACAAAAATTAAACACAAAAAATTATATTTTTCACAAAAATAAGACATCTAATCCCTCATAGAATTTTCAATCTATTCTTTTATTATAAAAAAATAATAATACACCACAATAACAAGATACTACCATTTAAATTATATACATAAATAAAAAGGCAAAAAACTCATATTCAACCTTTTTTTCAAAAATTGGAGGAGAAAATGAAAAAATCGAAAAGATTATAATCTATGGAACATATACTAATATCATGAGTAATTGACTTTATTTTCATAACATAATTTTTCTCTATCCTATGCACAAATTTAACGAATTTTTAACAAGTTTTTCACGAAATAAAACATGCGCCATCTGTGAAAAACTCATCAAAATGAAATTCCAACTCAAAAACAGGACACAAATTCATGTCAAAAATCATGAAAAAATCTAAACACCCTCAATTTTTTACATCCTCAAAAATATTAATCAAAAATCATTTAAAAATTATGAAAATATAAATTAATAAAATACTTGAACAAATAAATAATTGAATCTATTATGAATAACAGTTAGAAGACTATTATTATAAAAATAAAATATGAATTTATAATTAAAGTTTATAGACACAATATTGAAGTGAAATCATGGAAGAAACCAAAGAAAGATTCGAAAAAACTGCTAAAGAATATGATGATAGAATAATTAAAATAATTCCATCATATAATGATATGATTGAAGCATTAACTAACTCAATTCCATTTAGTGAAAATAAAGATATTAATATATTGGATCTTGGATGTGGGACTGGAGCTATCACAGCAAAGATAAAAGAAAAATTTCCAAATAGTCATGTCACTTGCTTAGATCTAGCTGAAAACATGATTGAAATAGCTAAATTCAAATTAAAAAAATATGATAATATTGAATTTATTATAGGAGATTTTTCCAATTTTGATTTCAAGGATAAATATGATGTTGTTGTATCTTCATTAGCTATACATCATATTGAAACAAAAAAAGGAAAAAAAGAACTTTTTGAAAAAATATTTAGCAGTTTAAAAGATGGTGGTGCATTTTATAATGCAGATGTCGTTTTAGGATCCACAGATTTCTCAACCCATATAAATAATGAAGTATGGAAGAATAATTTAAAAAAGAATTTCAATGAAAAAGAAGTAAAAGAACTTGTTTCTAATCAAGATAAGGTAGATATTCCTTCAAAATTAATTGATCAATTGAAATGGTTTGAAGAGATTGGATTTAAAGATACCGATGTTACTTGGAAATACTATGGTCATGCAGTCTATGGAGGTAGAAAATAAAGTTGATTATATAATTATTATTTTCATGAGCTATTTGAGGAATTAATATTATTTTAGTGAGTTATTTGCAAAATTGATAAAAGTCTTTTAAATCCTTTTTATCTTTATCAGAAAGATCAAACCATCTAATATTCTGAATAGCTCCTTCTAATCCACAAAGTCGATTATAACAAGCAGAATCATCAATTTCTCTTATTTTTAACCAAGCCTCTTTTGATCCTATTTCTTTTAAATCTTCAATTGTTTTTATTCCTACAGTATTCAGCTGTTTTTCCAAAATTTTTCCTATATTTGGTAGGTTAGTTAGCTGACTCATTTTATCCCCATATAACTCATTTTATCCCTATTAAATCACCCTAATAGCTATTTAAACAGATTTATCTAATTAGAGTTATAGTTTTAATTTCAATATTACCTTTCAACATTACTTTTAAAAATTCTAAATTATAGAATAATTATCAAAAAGGTATTTAAAGAGTTTAACAATCATTCAACATAGCTATCAGTTTATTTACAGTATTCCAGTTTCTAGTTGTAGCCACTGTGTTTAATTTTGATTCAAAATAATTGTTATTGAATTTAGTTCTTCCATACTTGTCACATAAAAGATAAATTTCATTACTATCTATTAGAAACTTGTCATCTAACCTATTTTCTCGATTAGAACCTTCATATTTACTTAATTCATTATTTATTTCATCTATAAGAGAATCTTTAGGTTTTTCTGAAAGTAGTGTGAAATATAAAAATTTGGAAGGATTTTCTTTAAAAGGGTTATTGTCGATTAAATTTATAAGATCTTTTTGAGTTTTCACTATGCAATAAACATCATATCCAAAGTCCTTTTTTAAATTATTTTCTATTAATTTCTCAATAGATTTGGCATCAATTTTTTCACTTTCAAATATGACATTACCACTTCTAAGATAAGTTTTAGGATTATTGAAACCTGATTCTAAAAAAAGTTCTTTTAATTCCTCCATTTTAATCAGATTACTCTTGCCAACATTTATACCCCTAAGTAAACAAGCATATTTCATGTCATGCACCAATGATTAAAATTCTGATTAATGTATAATCTTACTTCTTCCAAATTCAAATTAGATGTAAACTTACTATTTATAATGTTCAGTTATTCATTGTTTTTCATATAACAGGAAAACAACACAATTATCCCATATATCTTAATATAGAATAGAATCTAATTATTCTGTATCTGGATGAACAGCATTAGATTGCCTCTTTACTTTTTCCATTATTCTTTTAGCTTCTCTATTTACAGAATTTTCCTTTGGAACTTCTTTCTTGTTTAATTCTTCATCAGTATTGAATAGCTCAGCTATTCCTCCAATGGAACCAAGAATTCCAGAAACTTCAGTTGGAAGGAAAATTTTAGTTGAATTTCCATCAGCTATTTTTTCAAGAGATTCTAAATATTTAATAGCTATTAATTCATTAGTAGGATTACCTTCATGAATAGCCTCATAGACATTTAAAGTAGCTTTAGCTTCCCCTTCTGCAATAGCTATTTCTTGGTACTTATTAGCATCTGCTACCTTTTTAATAGCTTCAGCCTGACCTTCTGCTTCAAGAATAGCAGACTGTTTGTCACCTTCAGCACGCTTGATTTCAGATTGTTTATATCCTTCTGCTTCAAGAATAGCCGCTCTTTTCATCCTTTCAGCTTTCATCTGCTTAGACATAGCATCTACAATATCTTTTGGAGGTTCAATTCTTTGAATTTCTACCCTAACAACACGAGTTCCCCATTTATCAGTAGCTTCATCAAGAACCTCTCTTAACTGAGTATTTATCATCTCTCTTGATGTTAAAGTCTGATCAAGTTCTAAATCACCAACAATATTTCTTAAATTAGTTTGAGCTAATTTGGTTATAGCTTGATAGAAGTTTACAACATTGTAAACAGCATTGAATGGGTCAGTGACCTCATAAAATATAACACAATCAACTATGACAACTGTGTTATCTTTTGTAATAACTTCTTGAGGAGGAACGTCTACAACTTGTTCACGGAGATCTACTCTTGTAATAGATTCAATAAAAGGAACTATAAATACCAAACCACTCTCCACAGTTCTTTGATATTTACCAAATCTTTCAACTACTGCTTTTTCATACGGTCTTAACGTTTTAATAGATTTAAACGCTAAGATAATAATTATTATAATTATTACTAAAATTACAAACCAATCCATTTTTACCATCTTTTTCTATTTCTAAAATTTTATTTCAATATATTTATTATTAAATTAATTATTAATCTGATTTACATTTTTATAAATATTTATTATTAATTAATATTAATCTACTTTACATTTTTGTAAATATTAATTAATATTAACTGCTTTACACATTACCATAATTATTAATTAATAGTACATCTGCTTTACACAATACTCTAATTATTAATTAATCTATTAGCTATTTAATTATTTACATTATTATTTCTTTTTAACTCTTAATTTAACACCATCAATCTTTTCAACAATTACAGTTTCCCCAACAGGAATGTTTTCATCAGCTATTGCTTTCCATGTATCTCCAAGAAGCTTAACCATTCCCATAGAATCAATTTTAATCTCTTCAATAACAATAGCATCTTCACCAATTAATCTATCTGAATTAGATTTTTTAGAAGGAGAATTTTTTGTCAAATGATTAGCTATTGGTCTTGAAGCAATTATAACTATTATACTAACAATGATGAACACAATCAATTGAGTTAAAGGATCAAAACCCAAATAATTAGTTAATCCCGCTAACCCTGCACCAACTCCTATAGATATTAGGAAGAACGTGCTGGTTAAAAGCTCTCCTAAAATAAATATTACAGCTATTACTAACCAAAATTCTAAACTAAACATAATTCTATGTCACATAATTTATTCGTCTTTTTGACATACTTTCACATTATTAATTATTACTAAAAAATCCTATAAATAATTGTATTTTGTCATGACTATTATTAAAATCTAACTACCTAATTTCATTAAAAATTATTTAAAATTATTATATTAATGTTAATATTTTAGATTTTATTTAGGGCTTGTTTTTGACATACTTTCAGATAACTTATTTTATTATGGTCAAGAAGGTCCTCAAAATATGCAAAGTCAGTTAATATGGTTAGTCAACAGTCATGATGAATATTTTGAAGAACGAACCAAGATTTCTGAACCAACAGAACCAACAGATACAGATACACAACAAAATATAACAGATTCATGACATAATCCAGCAGTAGTAGAAAAAAGGAGCAATAATGACAATAACAATCCAATAGCTAAACTAGCTACTATGAAAAATACAGATATAGCAATAATAGCAATAATCTTAGTCTTATTAACCAGTTTAGGTTTAATAGGTTATAGGAAACAATGAAATTTAAAGAAACAATGAAATTTAAAATTTTCTTTTCTTTTTTTTCTTTTTTTATTTATACTATGTTTATTGTTTTTCATCAGCTCTTTCTAAAAGTTTATAATCCAACATTATTAAATTAATTATTATGATTGATAAGAAAATTTCAAATATTTAAAAACGATAAGTATGAAATTGATATATTACTGAGAAATAATGAAAAATACTAAAGATTATTAGTAAAAATAATGAAAAATAATGAAAAATAGGTAAAAATTATTAGTAAAAATAATGAAAAATAATGAAAAATAGGTAAAAATAATAAGCTATAAGATAAGTATATGAAATTCAACAATCATGAACTTTGTTTAATTGTATAATAACTTTCTGAGAATATTAATAAAAGTCTTCATTTAGCTGATCTTTGATTTTCTCAAGCACTGCTTTATGCATTCTTTTTGAGAACTCTGCTTTATCTGTTTGGGATAATACGTCTAAATATCCTTGAGAGACAAGATTAAATGCAAATGGAGAAGGAATAACTGTATTAATTGTTTTTATTTCTAATTGACCACTTTCCATCCATTGAAGCACTTTTGTTGCATTTTCAACATCCATTAAATCTTCAATAACTTCTCTTCTAGCTTCTTTTAATATTGAAAAATTATCATCCATACCTTCTACGAATTTCAGAAGAATCTTTCCCCTAACTTGTTGTCTTCCTACAGATTTATTTTGGCCTTTATATTTTCTAAGAGTCATTAAAGATCTGCCTGCACAGTGTCTAAATCTACTAGCTAATGTTTCAGTTTTTTTAATAGCCTTAATAAGAATATCCTTTAAATTCTTTGAAGTTAACTGTTTAAAAGCTTCAAGGCCTCCCATTTTTTTATCAGAACTTAAATAAAATCCATTATCTGAAATGGAAATGGTAATATCTATGTTATGCTTTTTAGCTATTATGTATGCAATAGCTCTAGATAATGCATCATTTACTTGTCTTCCAAATAGACTATGAAATATAATGAACTTTCTTCCTCCAAAACCTGTGTAATATTCAATTAATAGCTTTCTATTACTTGGAATAACTGCATATAAGAATTGCTCATTAAAATATTCATAGATTGAATTAGCTGCAAAATCATCAACATACAAATATTCATGGATGAACTCCATTATTTCTTCTTTTCGCTGATTATATTGAAATTTACTGTCCATAATAGCTCTAAACCTTTGGATATCAATAGCTAAATCAAATGCAAGAGGTAACTGTTGTGAAAACCAAGAGGGTATAGTTGGAGGTCCACTTGCAGGTGAAACATTTATGGTCATTCCCTTACCATAATTGAATCTATATATTGCCCCACCAAGAACAAATGTATCTCCTTTTTTAAGTTTCTCCATGAAATCTTGTTCTATTTTTCCTACAACATCTCCATCACATTTTACTGCTACTCCTGTGCTATCTGGAATGGTTCCAATGTTGGTTGAATAAAGCATTCTGGCGAGTTTTCCTCTTTTTCCAAAGGTGTTTTTATCATAATCAATCCAAATTTTAGCATAAACATACCTTTCTTCAAGTTCCCCATATTCTCCAGCTAAATAGCTAAGTACATCCTCATAGTCATCCCTAGATAAGTCTTTGTAACAATAACTCTTTCTAATAACATCATATGCATAATCAATATCCCATGGATTTTCAATACCCATTCCATAAATATGTTGTGCTAAAACATCTAACGCATTAGTTGGAATCTTTATTTTATCAATTCTTCCTTCTTTTGCATTTTTTAAAAGGATCGAACATTCAACTAGATCATCCCTATCTGTTATAATGATTCTTCCTTTAGATTTTTCATGTAATTGGTGTCCACTTCTTCCAATTCTCTGTAAAGCTCTTGAAACAGATTTAGGCGAATTAATAAGTATTACTAAGTCTATATATCCTATGTCTATTCCAAGTTCTAGAGATGTTGATGAAACAACAGCTTTGAGTGTTCCTTTTTTTAATTCATCTTCTGTTTCAAGACGAAGTTCTTTTGAAAGTGAAGAATGATGAGCCATTATATTGTTGGAATTATAATTTTCAGGAAACATCTTTTTTAAGTTGTAAACAAGACTTTCAGTACCTCTACGCGTATTAGTGAAGATAAGAGTAGTTTTATGTTCCATCACAAGATCATCTACAAGATTATACATTGCAAGTCTCGTTTCTTCACTATCTGCAACTATGATATCATCAACAGGACTTATTACCTCAATATCCAACTCTTTTATATAATTAACATCAACAATCAAACAATCTCTTGGAGTGCCATATTCATAACCTACTAGAAAATTAGCTACTTTCTCAAGTGGAGAAACAGTGGCTGAAAGTCCAATACGTGTGTAACCTCCTATTAAATGCTGAAGGCGTTCTAAACTTAAACTCAAATGAACTCCTCTTTTATTATTAGCTAATGAATGAATTTCATCAATGATAACATACTTAACATTAGCCAATTTCTCTCTGAATTTAGGAGCTACAAGTAATATAGATAGTGTTTCTGGTGTTGTAATAAGTATATGTGGTGGAACTTTCAACATCTTATTTCGTTGATATTGATTTGTATCTCCAGTTCTAACAGCCTTTCTAATTCCAAGATCTTCTTTTCCTTCTTTTTTAGCTATTTTTTCAATTTCATTAAGAGGATTTTCAAGATTTTTCTCTATATCATTGTCTAAAGCTTTAAGTGGGGAAATGTATATACAGTAAACCTTATCTTCAAGTTCATTTTTTTCAGCCAAACCTGTAAGTTCACTTATAACAGATAAAAATGCAGTGAGTGTTTTTCCAGATCCTGTTGGTGATGAAACAAGCACATTTTTATTTTTATGAATATCAACAATAGCTTGTTTCTGTGCAGGAGTAAAATCATCAAATGAATTATCAAACCATTCTCTCACCCAAGGATGTAAAACTTTATATATCTCCTTTTTTGAATAGCTTTTTGTTTGTTCTTTAATCATTAATTCAATACCTCGTGTTTTATTTTAGAAATTTCAGTTCCCTCTTCATTTTTTCCTTTGAAATTATTATGACATTAGAATTATATAATATTTGTATAGAATTAAATCTTAGTATTAATATAATATTTCTAATAGTTATATTGAATATTAATATGAACTAATCTATGGATATCCTTACTACAATAATCAGTGTTATTAATTTAAAATTAATTTTAAAATTAATATAATATCTTATTTTTGTAAATAAGAGTAGAAATATTTAATTATTTATAGAAAGATTAATCCTCTATTTAAACTAATATGCAATTTCATTAATCATTTTAATAATTAAACTAGGAATAAGAGGATAAATAAAATTACAATAAAAATAATATAAAAATAGTATAAAAATTATAAAGATGAATGAAAACATTTTAAAATATTATAATAATATATGTGTATTTTATTAGATTTAAAGTTTTCTATTTATAAAGAATAAAATAACCTAATCAATAAAGAATAAAATAACCTAATCAATAAAGAATAAAATAACCTAATCAATAAAGAATAAAATAACCTAATCAATAAAGAATAAAATAACCTAATCAATAAAGA
>NZ_LWMW01000142.1 GCF_001639285.1 Methanobrevibacter cuticularis
ATTTAATCAATTTTTTTTAATGGAATTTGATATTCTATGATTTTTTAGATTATTTTAAGCATATTGTTTTATCTGATTATTTTTATTTCATTATTATTTTCTTTATTTAAAGTTTTTATTATTTTCATCTATTAATTTTCTAACTTCATCTGCAAGAAGTAATCTATAATCTTCTACTTTGGAATAATCATTAGCCCATGCAATTATTTTTAGTTTAATGTTATCACCATTCATTTCTTTTACAAAAACTTTTGGAGTATTACTATTTAAAACCCAGTCTAATTTTGAGATAGCTTTTCTAAATTCTATTTTAAACTGATCCAAATTCATATTATAAGGAACTGAAATTTCTAAATCAATTCTTTGCTCTTCTAAATAAGTGTAATTCACATAAGGGTTTGCAGAAAGAACTGAATTAGGTATAGTTACAATAGCGTTATCTGGAGTAACCAATGTTGTTGTTCTAAATCCAAGTTTTTTAACTTTTCCTTTAACTCCATTTACCTCAATAACTTCCCCAACCTTCACAGTTTTATCTGAAAGTATAAAAATTCCAGATAGGAAATTGGAAATAATATCTTTCCCCGCAAATCCAATAGTTATACCTATAATCCCAAAACTCAAAATTAGGGCAGTTATATCAATACCTAAAATCTTTAAAATTATTATAAAAGCTATTATATAAATTATATAATTAATAAAATCTCTAAATAGATAACTCAAGGTTTTTTCAATATCAAACTTTTTACTAAGTTTAATAACTAAATATGAGAAAATTTGAAGTAGTATAAAAGAAATGATTAAAACAATAGCTATTTCTATGACCATGCCTACTACGGGATATTGGGGAAATGGATTTAAATTCATTTTTACCTCTTAAATTAATTTCAATGTTCAAAATCTACTTATAACATATAGAAACTTATAATATTAATTTTTTGCAGTATTTAATCATATTTCTAATGTCATGAAGTCATAAGCTATTTCTGTGTTTTCAAAAATTTCCATCGCTTCTTTTTTTAGCTCATCTACATTAGTATACCGAGTACTTATATGTGTGAGTATTAATTTTCCAACCTTAGCTTTTTTAGCTATCATAGCTCCTTGTTGTGAAGTTGAATGAGAACTTTCCAAAGCCTTTGATTCATCTTCTAATTTATAAGTTGATTCATGTATTAAAATATTAGCATCTTTAGCTAACTTTATCATATTTTCACAAGGTTTGGTATCTCCAGAATAAACTATTTTTGCCCCTATTCTCTTTTCCCCTAAAACTTGTTCTGGTTTAATTATTTTATCTCCGATTTTAACTTCACATCCATTGTGAAGCTTTCCAAAATCAGGACCTACTTTAACACCTAATTCAATAGCTTTTTCTTTTAAGAATTTAGGCTTTTTTTTTTCATAAATAGAATAGGAAAGATTTTCAATATTATGTTCTGTTTTTATACATTCTATCACATATTCTTTTTCATCAACAATGATTCCTCCATCAACTTCATGAAAAATCACTGGAAATTCAATTACACAATATCCTAAATTAAATATGGAGTTTTTCAACGACTCAATACCTTTTGGACCGAAAATATGAAGAGGTTCTTCCCTACCTCTAAATCCCATAGACTGTATAAGTCCAGGTAATCCTAAAATATGATCTCCATGTAAATGACTAATAAATATTTGATTGATTTTCATAGGACTTATTTTAACACTAGCCATTTGTCTTTGAGTTCCTTCTCCACAATCAAATAATATTATTTCTCCAAAAGCTTTTAAAGCTATTGATGGATGATTTCTATATTTGGAAGGGACAGCTGATGATGTTCCTAGAAAAGTAAGTTCCATTTAATCGCACTCGTTTATTCTTTTATTCAATCACTTTATTATTCAATCATTTTATTAACTTTATTAATTACTTATATCTGATTAATTTATTTCCATATATTATTCTTATTATTTATATTTTTATTATTTTATAAATTAATATATATTTGTAAGTTCAATATTAATCTATATTAAGAAATGTAAGAATAAATAATTAAATTAATGATTCATTGAAGCCAATAAAATTCATAAGTTTATAATTTATTAATAAATCTAAAAATTATTCTTAATTAACTCATTATTTAATAAATTATAAAATAGATCTAAAAATTATTCTTAATTAACTCATTATTTAATAAATTATAAGAATTAGTGATATTAATTAAATTATTATTCAATAAATTAAACCATTAATATAATCGATACAATAATAAGTTATTAAGTATTTTTATTACTTGAATCTAAATTATGAATATATGGCATTTTTAATGAAAGTTATTTGTAGGTGATTTAATGGACTCAATAATCGAATATATAATTGAAGAAGATCTCGGATTTGGAGACATAACAACCGAGCTATTAGTTCCAGAAAACATGATTGTGACTGCTAAAATACTAGCTAAAGAACAAGGAATCGTAGCAGGAGTCAAAGTAGTTAAGAAGGTCTTTGAAGATATGATGTTATCTGTAAAAGTTTTTAAAGAAGATGAATCTAAAATAGCTAAAGGAGACACAATACTTGAAGTCAGAGGATCAGCTAGAAATATCTTAACCTTGGAACGAACAAGTTTAAATATTCTCATGCGGATGAGTGGAATAGCTACAACAACGTACAATATTCAAAATCAAGTTAAAACTATAAATGAGAATATTAGGGTAGCTGGAACCCGTAAAACTACTCCTGGATTTTCAAAGTTTGATAAGTTAGCTATTTCTATTGGTAGTGGCGATCCTCATCGATTTGCTCTTGATGATATGATATTGATTAAGGACAATCACATAGCTATTGTAGGTTCAGTGAAGAAAGCTCTAGAAATAGCTAAAAAGAAGGCTAGCTTCACTAAAAAAATTGAGATAGAGGTTGAAAATAGTAAAGATGCTGCAATAGCTGCTAAAAACGGTGCAGATATTGTAATGCTTGATAATATGGATCCAAACCAAGTTAAAGAAACACTAGCTATTTTATCTGACTTTGGACTGAGAGAAAATGTCTTAATTGAGGTTTCTGGAGGTATAACTCAAGAAAATATATTAGAATATGCAAAATCAGGAGTGGACATAATTTCTTTAGGTTTTTTAACCCATTCTATAAAAAGTTTAGACATTAACCTAAATATAATAATTGATAGTTGAAAGTTTATCTTTAAAATCTATTTTTAATAATGCCTTTAATGAAAAATTCTATTTTCAGAACTATCAATATAATCAATTTTTCCAATGATTATTTTAATAGTTTTCTTTAAAACTATTAAAAAAATTTACCATCTTTCTCATAATTTACATAGGTTTATATACTTCGTCTTACAAATAGTTTGTATACCTAGCACAGGTTAGTTAAGCTATCTATGAAATTTCACATGAATTTTCTTATCTGTGATTTCAAATAGATTCCTAAAGATGACCTAAGATGAAAATTCAGTATTGAATTTATTAATATTTTGATAATATTTTAGTTAGAATGGAGGAATTTTATGATTTATGAAATTCAGAATATGGAATATTATTATGAAGAATTGGATTCAGAAGAAATTGATGAAATGGAAGAAACAGCTATTGATGAAGAAGATGAAAATTCTGATGAAACAAATGATTCTGATGAAACTGATGACGATGATCCTGATACTATAGGTGACGATGAGGTAATTGGTGAAGAAGATGAAAGCTTACCTTTTGCTAAAGCAGAAGTTGTTCGTTTAATGAAACAAAATCTTGATAGTGACAAGATGATCAGGGAAAGAGTTAAAGTTGAAATGAATCGTTTCCTCGGCGATGTTCTTAAAAGCGTTTGTAAACAACTAAATGAATATCCTTATACAACAATCGAATATGAAATGCTTAAAGAATCAACTTATCCTTATACTAACATTGAAAGGATAAATCAAGAAAAAGAAAGAATTTTATTGCATTTAGAAGCTATTAAGGCAGATTGTAATGCTTTAGCTATGGATGTTAAGAAAACACTAAGACAAAAAGATGTAATAGAAGAAGATGAAGATTTTCAAGAAATTTAATTTATTTTTATTTTTAAATTTATTTTCTTTTTAAATTTATTTTTATTTTTAAATTTATTTTCTTTTTAAATTTAATTTATTTTTAAATTTATTTTCTTTTTAAACTTATTTTTTTTTATTTTTAAATTTATTTTCTTTTTAAACTTATTTTTTTTTATTTTTAAATTTATTTTCTTTTTAAATTTATTTTCTTTTTACTTCTTTCTTTCAGAGTAAAATTTTAGAAATATTAGTCTTCAGGATTAATATCTTCAATTATTGCAAAGCCGGTTTTCAAATTTTTTAATTCTTCTTTTGTCAATTCTTCTTTTTTAACATTTATATCCATTAAATTACTTTGACCAAAGGGATCTTCAATTATTAATGTAGCTTCAAGCATTCCAGCTATTAATTTATCTAATTTTTCAAGAATAGCTAATCCATTTTTTTGAGACTCATCATCATCAAAAATAGTTAAAGCACGATTAACCCCTTCTTCAAAACGAGTGATAACTCCTTCTACATTAGAGACATATCCTAATGATTTTGGTCCAGGTTCAACCTTAAGGCCAAGTTCAGGAATAGAAACAGTAGCAGATTGAGATTTTATAACTCTGGAGGATAATGTATCTTTATTAATAGCTAATGTAAGTTTTATAGGGTCTTTTTGCTCTAACGATATAATGTCATTGTGTTTATATCCACATGCGTTGCAAATAAGTGAAGATTCCATAACTTCTCCAAAATAAGGGATATTTTCAGTTTTTGTGGTGGATTCAGCTGTTCCTTTTCCATTACAAACGGGGCAGTCAATTATCATTTTTGTCAAAGTATCATCTCATTTAATTCTTTATTGAGAATTAATTGATATATCTATTTATTTATTCGTAAGATTAATATATCTTCTTTATTTATTCATAAATTTGTCATTTTCTACTTATTTTTGGTATTGGTGTGTTTTGTTTGTTTTTAGTGTTGGTGTGTTTTGTTTATTAGTAATACTTTTGAGATTGTTTAGTCATGGTCATGGCTCACATAGCCTTTAATTTCCAGTTCTTCTATGATTTTTTTAAGAGTTTCTTTGTTTTGAGCACAAATTTTAGTACCACGAACATTTTTTGAAAGCTTATAAAGATATTCAAAATCTTTCTTGATTTTAGGATTGTCTTCTAAGGATTTAAGGAATTTTTTAGCTTGATTCATATCTGTTGCATTAACTCTTCTTTTTAATGGTTCTCTAAATCCTGGAAGCATATATGAAACATCTTCTATAATGCCTCCATTTTTATTTACAATAATATCAACAACATCTGCAAGTTCTTCTACTGTATTTTGCAGATAAACAGTTTCACATTGCTCTGTTATACTTCTAAGCATTTGTTGAACTGTATTATCTACTTCATCAGTAGCAATAACCCTTACTCCATTTTCTTCAGCTGTCTTCACTAGAAAGTTATGAATTGTTCTATTTTCTTTGAAATATTCTAGTTGTTTTCCACCACGCCTTATTTGCATAGCTCTTATAACAAATCTATCCTTATGACTTTCTTCATCAGCAGATAATACAAAAAAGTATATTGAAGCTACATTTTTGAATTTTTCTGTATTAATTAATCCTGGAACTAAGTGTACTCCTTCTATGATTATATCATCGAAATCTGCTGTAGATCTATTAATTACCTTTTCAATAGCAGGAATGACAAATGTTGAATGTTCTACAAACCCTGCATTTATGAGATCTTCTTTACTATCAAAATTTTCCTGATTTTTAAGTACAGTATAAGCATCAAAGGATGATTTATGCAAAACAGGAGCATAATCCTTACCTATAATTCCCCTAATTACTTCTCGAATGAAATCTGTTTCTAGCAAGTGTTTTATTCCTAATTTTTTAGCTAATTCTGCAGCTACTGTAGACTTACCGATTCCAGAAGCACTACCAATCAGTATTACATAAGGCTTCTTCAAATTATTCTCTCCTTTTTTAATCATTATTTTTATCTAATTATTTAATATATATTTTATTTTCTAATATTATATATTTAATGTTATTGAATTCAAAATTCAATATTTTTAAAATCATAGACGATTTTTAAATTTTTAGTTATCTTTTATAATGATATTAATTATTTAATTGAAATAAATCGTATATAACTAATAAAACAGGTATTTAACTATTTTTTATACTTTTTGGAAGGAATACGTAAATTTTATCGAATTAGGAACAACCTCTAAATTTTCAAATTTTTTAATAAAAATACTAATTTATATATAAATAAATTTCATTTAGCTATTATTCTACAAATATATTTAATAATAATAAAATATTATAAATAATATTATAAATATAATAACTTATAATTTATAATAAGTTAATTTATTATAAATCAATTCATTAAATTTCAATTTATAAAATTTTCAAATATTAAGATTATTATTAATATATTTTGATTACAGCATTTAGAATTATGATATTTCTTTAGTAATAATTAGAATTGATATAAAATTACTTAATAATAATTAGATATTTATTAATAGTTAGGAGTGATTTGTTGTATTCTATATCTTCAGTTGAAGAACTTCAAAGTCTTAATCCATTCGTAGTCATTGGCTGTGGTGGGGGAGGGGAGAAATTCTCTAATTTGGAAAGAATTGAAACTGTAGGATTCATTGATGATGACACTGAAAAACATGGCAAGTCTTTTTGTGGTTCTAATGTTTCATCAACCTTACAAGAGGCAATTAAAGACAGTGATGCAAAAAGTGTAGCAATAATGTTACCGATTGGTGCAGAAGGTACAGCTCTTAAATATGCAGTCCAAGCTATTGATAGTGGAAAAAATGTAGTTTCGTCTTTTAGATCACTACCTATTAATGAGAATATTTCTTTATTAAAACTTGCTAAAGAAAAAGGAGTTTTAATAAAGGAAATTAGTCCGCGATTGGATCTTATAAGTGAAATTTTCGGTGTTGGTCCTGAAAAATGCTCTGAAACACTACCTAAACTTTTTTATAAACCTAAAGCCCCTGTTGTTTTTGTAGGAGGGACTTCACAAGAATGTGGAAAGAGGACAACTACTCGATTATTAGGTAAAGAAGCTAATAGGAGAGGAATGGCAGCTGTGGTCATTTCAACAGATGAAATGGGACTAGAGCAGCCTTCTGATATTAACTTTAGGGCAGGGAGTTTATCAGCTATGGATGTTCCATCTGCAATATTGGGCTCAATGAAATATCTTGAAGAAAAGAAAAATCCAGATATAATATTTGTAGAAGGTCAATCAAGTCTGACAGAAAAAGGAAATCCTCATCCAAGAGGATTATCTGCAGCTATTTTAATAGGGGCTGCTCCAGATGCTACTATAGTTTGTCATAGACCAAATCACCCATATCGTAATCCTAGGGGTATTAAAGAAGAAATAACTGCTATTCAATCTCTTGAACCAACTGAAGTGGTAGGACTATCTCTTAATTTAAGAAATGACTCTGATATAAAATGTGAAAATATAGAAAGAGAATTCAATTTACCAACTGCTAATGTTTATGATGATGGAGCTTCAAAATTATTAGATTCTATTTTAGATTATTTAGAGGAGAAGAATAAATGAGTTTTATTGATACATTGAAAAGAAGTTTAGGTTTTGATGAGGAAAGACAAGAATCAGTTACACCAGATTATGCTAACGACATTTTAGATAATGATTTCTATATTTCCCCAGAACAGCCCTTTTATGAGATTATTTTAATAAGGCCAAAATCAATGGATGATATGGGATATGTGTTTGATCAGATAGTTGAAGAAAATAACCCAGTTATTGTTGATTTGGGGTATCTTGAAAATGAAGGTCATGATTCGTATCAAATGGCCGGAGAAAAGATAAAAATCCTTAGGGAAGAACACAAAGCAGAAGCTATTTTACTTTCTAAATGCAATGATAAGAATATGATTATTATAACTCCTTCAAGAGTAAAAATAATTAAAAAAGAATGATTAGTTTTAATTATTTAAGATAAAATAATCATTTTACTTATTTAAAATTATGATATTAATATCTTTATTAAATCTTATTTTGATAATTTTCTTATCTTTACAATTTTATAATTATTTTATACATTCATTTTATTATATCCTGTTTAATAATTATTTTACTCTAAAAATAAATCATTTTTGAGAGTGTCCCATAATTCGCTTTTTTAGAAATTTTCATGAAATTAATTTTCATATAAATCATTTAAATATTAAATAACTGACAAAATATCCATTAATACCTATAACAAAGTAATTATTTTATTT
>NZ_LWMW01000143.1 GCF_001639285.1 Methanobrevibacter cuticularis
TATAAAAATAGCTTAAATTTATTATTTAATTTTTAAAATATTTTTAATATCCCTTAAATCTATTTTTTAAATTATTATATGATTAAATAATAAATTTAAGATAATTGTTAATTAAGAATAGTTATAATAAATATAATTTGTAAATTTAAGATAATTATTAATTAAGAGTAGTTATAATAAATATAATTTGTAAATTTAAGATAATTGTTAATTAAGAATAGTTATAATAAATATAATTTGTAAATTTAAGATAATTATTAATTAAGAGTAGTTATAATAAATATAATTTGTAAATTTAAGATAATTGTCAATTAAGAGAATTAATAATAAAAGAAATTATAAATACTATGATAATTAAAATCGCATTGTCATTGATTATTAATAAATAGATCGTGTTGATTATTATGTTTGAGAGAATAAAAGAAGATATCACTATGGTTCGGTTGAGAGATCCAGCTGCAAAAAGTACAGCCGAAATCTTCTTTTGTTATTCAGGGTTACATGCTATTTGGGTTCATTTAATAGCTCATAGACTATGGAACAGTAATAATTATTTTTTAGCTAGGTTATTATCTCACTTTAATCGATTTTTCACTGGTGTTGAAATCCATCCTGCTGTTAAAATAGGTAGGAGGGTCTTTATTGATCATGGAATGGGTGTTGTTATTGGTGAGACCGCTGTTGTTGGTGATGATGTAATCATCTATCAAGGGGCAGTCCTTGGAGGAACCAGTCTAAGTAAAGAAAAACGACATCCTACTGTTGATAATGGTGTAGTTATAGGGGCAGGTGCTATTGTCATTGGGAATATTGAACTTGGAAATGGTGCAAAAATAGGTGCTGGGGCAGTGGTGTTAAAAGATGTTCCTTGTGGTGATACTATAGTAGGTGTTCCAGGTAGAATAGTCCATGAAGATAGAAAATGTCATATGGATCAAGAACACCAAAATTTACCAGATCCTGTTAATGAGGCTTTAAATAATATTATTAAAAAACAAGAAGATTTAGAAAAAGAATTAGATATTTTAAAAAGTAAGGATTAGATATTTTAAAAAATAAGGATTAGATATTTTAAAAAGTAAGGATTAGATATTTTAAAAAATAAAGATTATTGTTAAGACAATTTAATTTTTTCTATAATTTTATTAATATAGATTTTATAGAGTAAGATTAAATAAAAGGCTTAAGATTGAATTAAGAAGATAAAATACTTTTTAATAATTTTGTTGAAAAATATAAATAAATTAATATTTAAATTGTCATGACATTAGCTATTTTTTTTATAACAAAACAAATTTATTAGAGTTTTTCAGCTATTTCTAGTTTTTTGATTATTATGTAAGTGAATATTCTAGTTTTTATTCATTTACATTGAATATTCTAGCTATTCCTACGACATTAGTCTTATTTGTCCATTTTTCAATAGCTATCATGCTAGTAGGTACTCCATTTTCAACTACAGTTACTGTATCATTGTTATCACTAGCTAAAAATATATTGTTTCCACTTATAATTCCCACTCTTTTTATTAATAATCCATATTCAGGATCTTTAGCAACTATAATATCTCCTACTTTTATATCATTTGTTTTTTCAATTATTATCAATTCTCCATCTTTTAAAGTAGGAACCATAGATATCCCATCTACTAACACAGACATAGGTAGTTGATTTTCTCCAAACTGTGATTTAATATTGACATTCACATTATTAAAGCCATAACTTTCAGCTATTTCTCTAATTCCTGATTTTATTGAACTTATATCACTATCTACATTGTTCATTTGATGTATGCTGTAATTTAAGATTTCTTCTTCCATTTTGGGAATATCTTTTCCAACTTGAAATGATAAGGTATTTACAGTAGCATTTTCTCCTGTTAGGTATAAATCTATTGTAACATAATCTGAAAAGACATAAGCTGCTGTTCCAATAGCTATTGCTACAATAGCTATAACTAAAATTATAATTCGAATTTTTTTATTTTTTTCGATAGTTATTCCTCCTTGGATTATCCCATTCATTGAATTAGATCGTGTTTACTAACTCGTCATGATCTATAATATTCATATTCAACATCAATTTCATAGTTTCAATGTCAATTTGTCCAGGAGCTGTAACATCCCCTCCAGTTGCGAAAGTTATTGGTGAATTGAATTTAGAAGCCATTACTCTAGTATAGCTACCAATTTCCCCCATGGAAATAGCTATTGTATTTTCATATCTTGATAAAATAGCTAACACAATAATTGTATCTTCTAAATCTTTGGGCATTACAGCTATTTTAGCTATATCTCCAATATTTTTTTCTTCCTCAATAATTTGCATAAGGTCATCAATTGGAGGTGTTTTTTCGAAATCATGAAAAGAAATAATAGTTTTAACCCCAGAATCGATTATGGGGGTTATATATTTTAGTTCAGTTTGAAGCTCAATATCTATAAATTCAGCTATATCTACACAATTTTGAAGAATAGCTATCCTATCTTTTTCATTTCCTTTGAAATAGCCTCCTTCAAGGGGACTTCGATTGGTAGCTATTGTTGGAAAATTTATCTCTTCAATAATGCTTTTAACCATTTTAGGGTTAGAATTAGCTATACTATCTATTCTAAGCTCTAAAAGATCAGCACCTTTTTTTATATAATCTTCAGCTATTTTTAAAATATCTTCTTTATTTTTTTGTAAAATAGGAATAGCTATTTTGGTTTCATAAGACAATATTTTCCCTCTAATAATTTATTTAATTATATGATTATTCTATTGTATTTGATGTAATATTTTTTTTAGTTCATTTATTGTATTTGATGTAATATTTTTTTTTAGTTCAATTATTGTATTATATTTGAAGTAATATTTTAATTTAATCTTAAGTAGTATTTATATAATTTTAATTAATATAATATCATTATAGAATTTTATAGAATTTTTTTACATAATATATAATACTAAACAAAAAGTTTTGAAATAATAGTTGTTTCAATATATTTAGTATGTAAAAGAATGCCAAATAAAACAACTAACTACAGATCAATTTGTCTGGTCTGAAATTGAAAAAATTTAATGAATGTATTTTATCACTATTTTATGATAACATATGTATTTATATATTAATTTTGGGAGTGTTAAATTGGGAGTGTTAAATTGAAAGCAATAGCTATTGGGGCAGATGTATCTAACAATGATGTTTCTACTTCAAAATCATTAATTGAAAATATTGAAAAAGACTTATATAAACTAATTGATTTAGGGGCTAGAAATGCTGCATTAACTAATATCACGGGGGATGATGTAGTAATCAGTGCTTTTGTTGAAGATTCTTTATTAGAAACTATAAACCAAGGAATAATTAATATTTTAAGAGATAATGCAGAAGACATTGGTGATGTAGGAGGAATATCTGATAATCCAAAAACAGCAGGAGAAGGTGTTTCATATGCTGAAGCAGTAATACAGCAAGATAGATACCCTGATGCCGTAATTTTAGCTTTTGATACATATGGTGGAGAACCATTTGTTGGAGATGCAGCTAATTCAGCTATTGATGCTGCAACTGGAATGAAAAATTTAACTGATATTTCAAATAAAATTAAAGATGAAACAAAAAAAATCCCTGGTGTTGGTTATGTTTCTAATGAAACTGATGATCCTATAGTTGTAGCTACAATAGAAGAGATTGAATCAGTTGGAATCATATCCAGTGCAATGATTGGTGCAGCACTTGGAAATAAAAATATTTATTTGGTAGAAAGAGGAACACCTGCAAACATCATCCCTGGGAGTGCTATACTTTCAGCTACTGCATTTATGAATGGGAACATTATTGATTTAGCTATTCCTTTTCACCAAAGAACAAAAATACTGAGGTAGATACAAATGTTTGAATTTACTACCTAGTAATTTTTTCTGGAATTTATTATTATAATTGAATAATAAAAATTTTGTTTTGACTTCATTATAAACTTAATAGAAGTTTATTAGAAATTTTATTATAAAATATTAAATATAAGTTTATTGTAAATATTAATATAAGTTTAATATAAGTATTAATATGATTAAAGTTACAGATTTTATATAGTTCATATAAAAAATTAACTTAAATCGTCCATATAAAAAACTAAATTATATAGCTTATATAAAAAAATTAACTTATATAGGCCATAAAAACGAATTAAATTATATAGATTATATAAAAAAATTAACTTAAATAGTCCATATAAAAAAACTAAATTATATAGCTTATATAAAAAAATTAACTTATATAGGCCATATAAAAAAACTAAATTATATAGATTATATAAAAAAATTAACTTATATAGGCCATATAAAAAAACTAAATTATATAGATTATATAAAAAAATTAACTTATATAGGCCATAAAAACGAATTAATTATTACTATTATTACCTATGAATATTGAGGTTCAATATGATTTTATTAAATGAAGATACTAAATGTTTAGTTCAAGGAATTACAGGAAAGCAAGGATCATTTCATACAGAACAAATGCTCGAATATAATACTAATATTGTAGCAGGAGTAACTCCTGGAAAAGGTGGTCAGGAATTTAAAGGAGTTCCTATTTTCGATTCAATAGAAGCAGTTAAAGAAGATGTTGATGCTAACTCTTCAATAATATTTGTTCCAGCACCATTTGCTAAGGATGCTGCTTTTGAATCTATAAAAAATTTAGATCTTGTAATAATTATAACTGAACATATACCAGTTCATGATTCAATGGAAATAATGGCATATGCAAAAGAAAATGGTGTTACTGTAATTGGACCAAATACTCCAGGAATCATTTCTCCAAAGGTAGGTAAACTAGGAATTATGCCAACTCATATCTTTTCAGAAGGGGATGTTGGAGTTATCTCAAGAAGTGGAACATTAACTTATGAAGTAGCTAGTCAATTAACTAGGGCGGGAATTGGTCAAAGTACTTGTGTAGGTATTGGTGGTGATCCTGTCATCGGAACTAATTATTCTTCTATTCTTCAAATGTTTGAAGATGATGATGAAACTGAACAGATAGTTATGATTGGTGAAATCGGAGGAAATGCTGAAGAGAAAGCTGCAGATTATATAAATGATAATATTTCAAAACCAGTTGTTTCTTATATTGCAGGAATAACTGCTCCTCCTGGAAAAAGAATGGGACATGCAGGAGCTATAATTGAAGGAAATACTGGGACTGCTGAAAGCAAAATGAAATCTCTCGAAAATGCTGGTGTAAATGTTGCCCATAAACCTTCAGATATTGTAGAATTGATTAAAAAATTTTAAACTTCTTTATTTTTATAATTTAGAATGCATTTTGTATTTGAATTATATTTGAGATGGATTTTGTATTTGAATTATATTTGAGATGGATTTTGTATTTGAATTGTATTTGAGATGGATTTTGTATTTGAATTGTATTTGAGATGGATTTTGTATTTGAATTGTATTTTGTATTTTAGATGCATTCTAATTAATATGGGTTGTTTGGTAGATTATGAAAGCTAATGAAATCATCAATAAGCTGAAAAAACGTGAAATTAAACTTTATGAAGTGGAAAAATATTCTTCTTCAGTTTCTGAGGCTGTTGATATAAGGAGAAAATTCATAGAAGAAATTTCAGACTTAAAACTTAGTAAAATAGCAGATTATACATTGAATATGGAAGCTGCTCAAAAGAAAAATATTGAAAATCCTATTGGAACCATACAAATCCCTGTTGGAATAGCTGGACCTTTAAAAGTCAAGGGAAAGTATGCTGATGGAGATTTCTATGTGCCACTTGCTACTTCTGAAGGAGCATTGGTTGCTTCAGTAAATAGGGGAGCTTCAACGATAACCGAAGCTGGGGGAGTAAATGTCAGAATCATTGATGATAAAATGACACGAGCTCCTGTAATTAAAACTGATTCTGGAGTTGAAGCTATTAAAATTAAGGAATGGTTTGAAGATAACTTTCAAAAACTAAAACAAATAGCTGAATCTACTACAAATCATGGAAAATTACTTAAAATTGATCCAATCTTGATTATAGGAAATTATATTTACCCTCGTTTTGTTTATTCCACTGGAGATAGTATGGGAATGAACATGGTTACAATAGCTACAGAGAAAGTTTTAGATCTTTTATTAAATGAAACAAATGCTCAATTAATTGCACTAAGTGGTAATGTATGTGTTGATAAAAAGACATCTGCAATCAATATGGTGGAAGGTCGAGGAAAAACTGTGGTGGCTGACATACTCATCCCATCTAATGTGGTGAAAAACAAACTAAAAACCACAGCTTCAGCTATTGAAGAAGTTAATATAGCTAAAAATCTTTTAGGATCTGCAGTAAGTGGGAGTATGAGTTTTAATGCTCATTATGCTAATATGATAGCAGCTATTTTCTTAGCAACAGGCCAGGATATTGCTCATACTGTAGAAGGTTCCCTTGGAATTACAACAGCTGAAAATAGGAATGGAGATTTATATTTTTCTGTAAATATGCCAGATTTACCAATAGCTACAGTTGGAGGAGGAACCTCACTTGAAACAGCTAAGGAATGTCTTAGTATAATGGATGTAGCTGGAGGAGGAAAGGCTAAAAAATTCGCTGAAATCATAATTGCAACAGTATTGGCTGGAGAATTGTCATTATTAGGAGCATTAGCTGCAGGACACTTAGCAAGAGCTCACAAAGAATTAGGTAGAGGTTAATAATCATCATTTGAAGAAAATAATTCAGAAGTTTTATTTTCAGAAATCTCTTTTTTATATATTTTTTTTTTTAGAAGTTTTATCTATTATTATATTATAGTCAAGTACGGAATTTTTGGCAATAATTATATTTTTTTATTTAGCTGCTATGTCTTCATTTTCAACAAAAAAGAATAAAATAAGCTATTTGGAATTTATTAATATTGCCAAAAAATCGGTTTTCGACTATAATACTTTAAATAATTTATTTTTAGCTTTATCCAATTTATAAAAATTATATAGCTATCTATTTTTAATTATAATGTATTATTAAAAGTTTTTAACTATTTTTATCCATTTTAAAAACATTTTTAAAATGTGATTTTATATTTTCTTACAATACTTTCAAAAAATTTATCATTATTTTTCGGATTATTTTTCATGTTTTTAGTATTTTAAGTTCTTTTTTCATTGTTTTTTATTTATTTGTTTATGATATATATATATATATATATATATATATATTATTTTTCAATAAAGTTTATATATGGCATAGAATATAACTATTGATGGTTAATGGATAGTGATTATTCTCTATTTTTTTAACTGTTTGCATTTGTTTTTATAATAATTGAATGAAAAGGAGGTGAAAAAAATAAAAAACTATAAAAAAGCAATGATAAAAGCGAGTATACTAATAACTACTATTTTATTATTAGCTATTACCTTAAGTTCGGACTTTGCAGCTACTGTAGATGTTAATCCAACAGATGTTGGAGGAATTCAACAAGGAATAATCAATGCAAATAATACTGATACCATAAACTTAGCTACTGGAACCTACACAGGAGGTAACAATACAGGAATAACTATTAACAAAAATGTGACAATACAAGGAAACGGACCTACTGCTGATGTAATAATCGATGCACAAGGATCAAGACGAATATTCACAATAGGAGTTAACTTGAATGTGGCTTTCATAAACATAACATTCACTAATGGAAGAAACACTACAAGTAATGGTGGAGCAATATATAATAACAACGCTGCCACAACAATGACTTTCATCAACTGTACATTCACAAACAACACCGCAACTAGTGGTGGCGCTATTTATAATACTGGTGCTAATGTCACTATAAGTGATTGTAATTTTACTGGTAATAATGCCCCTAGTGGTGGTGCTATTTATAATACTGGTGCTAATGCCACTATAAGTGATTGTAATTTTACTGGTAATAATGCTGCTAATGGTGGTGGTATTTATAATACTGGTGCTAATGCTACTATAACTGACTGTAATTTTACTAATAATAATGCTAGTACTGGTGCTGGTGGCGCTATTTTTAATAGTGGTAATAATATGTCTGTTTCTGCAGTTGGTTTGACTTTTATTAATAATACTGCTGGATCTTCTGGTGGGATGATTTATAATAATAACGTTAATAGTACGTTGAATTTCACAGATTGTTCATTTATTGATAATAAAGCAAGAGCCACTACTAGTGATGGCGGTGCCATCTTCAACATTGGTTTAAACATGTCACTGAATAATTGTGAATTCATTA
>NZ_LWMW01000144.1 GCF_001639285.1 Methanobrevibacter cuticularis
ATTTTATTTAATTCAATTTTTAAAGAATTTATATTATTTTAAGTTTAATTTATAGATTTTTTAAATATTATTTTTAATAAATAAAATAATATAGGTAGTTATATAATATTTAAAGATTTTAAATGAGGAATACTTTTATTAAATTTTTTAAAAATCTTACTTATGAGACACTCTCATATTTTTAATTTTTTATAATTTTTATTAATAAGAATTGTAATAAAAATAAAGATTAAATAAAATTTGAAGATTGTATGCTTGTTATAATAAATAAAAATAAAAAATACAGAATAAATATATTAAATAATCATGAAATAAAAATATTATGAAATCATGACTATTTTAAATAAATAAAAAAATTAAAGAAAATTAGCTATTTAATCATCTTAATTAATTCTGGTGTCTTAGAATAAGCTATTTTAACAGATTCAAGAATATCTTCTCTTGTTAAGGGACTATCTCCACCCTTTTGCATAGCACATATACTGCCAGATTCAGTGATTCCAATGGATAATCTTGCATCTAAAATTCTTTCTTCATCAAGTTCTGGATCAAGAAGCATTTTATCTCCAATTTTAACAAATGTACACATGGCTGTTTTATCTCTAAGAGGTAAATCCATTGTTTTCTCTTCATCAATAACAACTTCATCATTAACATATGTTGCAACAGGCAGTTTAGTATTTAACAGTGCAGCCATTACAGCTAAGCTTGCAGTATCAAATAAATTCCCATCATTATCTATTATATGTAAATCAATGAAGAGCATCCATACTTTTTTACCTTCTTTAATACAGAGCTTTTCTAAATCAACCATTTCACTTTCTCGAATACCTCTATCAACAACACGAGCTAATTCTACTGATGTTTCACTTGGTGGTCCAGGTTCAAATGTTGGATCTGCCATAGGCAACATCTCACCATTAGTCATTAATACTCCTACGTTAGGAGTATCTGGGAATGGTTCACCAATACTAGGTTTAATACCAACAATTACTTGAGTATTTCCTATTGTAACTCTTGCAGAGCCTTCAGCTTTAGATATAATTCCTGATTCAATGGAAATATCCCTATATTCATCCAAAACTCTCCCATCAGCTCTTTGTCCACTATTAATAAGATTTGTAATACTATTTCTTGTGATTTCAGGCATAATCTTCATAATAATTCCTCATAAATTTCTCACTATAGCTATTCTTTAGAATATCTTACTTTAAGAGCTTCTTTTTGAACTTCACTAATTTTTTTACATCCTTCAATAGCTAAATCCAAAGCTTGCTCAAATTCTTCTTCGGTAAGATCCCCATCACTTTGAAGTAGAGTGACATCACCTGTCCTTGGCATAATAGCTACTGGAACATCTGCTTGGCCTTCTTTATCTTCTTTCTCAGAAAGATCAAGAACTATTTGATCATCAAATTTACCTGCTGCACATCCAACCACAATATCTTTCATTGGAATTCCTGCATCAGCTAATGCTACAGAAGCTGCAGTAATGCCTGCACAGCGAGTTCCACCTTCAGCCTCTATTACTTCTATGAAAACATCCACCATAGATCGTGGAAAGCTTTCTAACATTAAAGACGGTCTTAAAGCCTCAGCAGTGATTTTTGAAATCTCTATAGATCGTCTATCAGGGCCTGGTCTTTTTCTATCATCAACAGAAAAAGGAGCCATATTATACCTACATCTAATAACACCAGTGTTAGGGCGTAACAATCTTCTGATGTATGACTCTCTTGGTCCATAAACAGCCACTAAAATTTTATTTCCACCCACTTCTAAATAAGCAGATCCATCTGCTCTTTCTAGTACTCCTGCTTCTATTTTTAAAGGACGAATCTCATCAAATGCTCTTCCATCATCCCTTTTTTTATCGTTGGTAAGGATAAAAATCACCTCTTAATCTCAATTAAACTATATTCAATAATTAAACTTAATAATAAAACATATTCAATTATATACTAATTCAATTAATTAAACTTAATAATAAAGCATATTCAATTATATACTAATTCAATTAATTAAAGTTAATAATTAAACTTAATAACAAATTATATTCAATTATATATTAATTTAATTAATTAAAATTATTAATTAAACTTAATAATAAAGCATATTCAGTTATATACAAATCAAATGATTAAAGTTAATAATAAACTATATGCAGTCATATATTAATTCAATTAATTAAAGTTAATAATAAACTATATGCAGTCATATATTAATTCAATTAATTAAAGTTAATAATAAACTATATGCAGTCATATATTAATTCAATTAATTAAAGTTAATAATTAAACTTAATAATAAACTATATGCAGTTATATACTTTTTCAATCCATTAATATCTTTATTCTAACTCTACTTTTTATCATTGTTAGATATATTTATTGTAGGAGATCCACTATCTTCTGCTTTAGTAATACTACCGAAAAAAGATTTTCTAGATTTCTTCTTGCTTTTAAGATGATCAAAAGTATCTAGAAAGTTAATCTTGCGAGTGGTGTTAGAATCAGATTTTTTATCAGTATCACTGAGTTTTTCAGCATTAGTATTATTATCTTCTTCAATGTCATCTTTATTAGCATCATCAAGATTACTGTCAGAATCATTGGTATCCTTTTCGCTTTTTACTTCCCCACTAATATCTTCAAGTTCTGGATTTTCCAATACAGAATTAGAAACATCATCTAATGTATGTTCTGGTCCTGTTTCATCATTTTCAACATATACTTTAATCTCAGAAGATTCATCTTTATCATTTATATCCTCTTCAATACCTATTTCAAACTCTTCAGTAGATTCTTCTGGTATTTCTCCATCAACAAGAAGATATAATTTGTCGCGAATTCTATTAGTAAGGCCAGATGTATGTGCTTCAGCTTCGATTAGATTTATAATATTTTTGGTTATTTGCTCCATTTCTTTCTCGCCTTTAACCCAAACAAGACCATTTTGACCAACCACTATTTTACATTTGGTTTTATCTTTAATCATGTTGATCATAGAGCCTTTTTTACCAATCAAACGAGGAACTTTAGTTGGAGTAATATCGACTAGAATGCCTCCCCTAAACTTACCCATTCCTCTACCTTTTAATCCTAATTTTACTTTCTTAACTTCATCAACATCTACAACTCTTAAAAAGAGAACATCACCTATTTTAAATACTTTACTTAATTCTTTCTTTTCTCTTCCAAAAACTTCTGATGCAGGTAATATTCCAGAATATGGTGAGTTAATATCTACTCCCCACATTGAAAAGCGAATATCATCAATCTCTCCAATTACTACATCACCTTTTTTCGGAACATACTTGCTCTTAAGAGGAATTACGCTAATTTTTTTGCTCCTTAAGGAAACTAAACCCATTAAAGAAGAACAAACTTTGTCACCATCTTTAAAAGTTCCCCTTCCAGAGTAATAACCCTCTTCAGCTAATATTTCTCCTGGAACAACTAATTCTTTGTCTTTTACATGTATCATGTACATTAAGCCCCCATAGGGTAATATAAAATGATTTATAAATATAAAACAGGTTATAAATGAGAATATAATCATCACAATAATATAACGATTTATGAATATAAAACAGATCATAAATAGATTTAAATCCAATTATGTACAACTAGATATAATTTATATGAACCTAAACTAATTTAATTATTAATATGATTGAATTATAAATTGAATAGAAATCCAATGAGTTTTATTAAATATTGTTACTACTAATATTTAACATAATCTTTGATTATTATTATTTTAATCATTATACTATTTATATCATTATAATCAATATTATAATTTTGGTGATAAAATCATTGATATGGAAATTAACAATATAAAATTTATATCATTATAATCAATATTATAATTTTGGTGATAAAATCATTGATATGGAAATTAATAATATAAAATTAGAAATTTATTAATAATTACTATAACATTGATAATAAAAATTACTATTTTTAATAATTTAAAAAGAATAAAATTAAAAATATCTATAATAACTAATAGAAAATCAAATCTAAATACATCATGAATAATAATTAAAACCTAAATAATCTACTTAATTCATTAATGTTTGAAAATCTATAGAATGCATTAATTTTTGGATAATTTTTGTATTTATTTCTAAAGAATTAATACATACAATCCAATATCTAAAAATAATAACTATAATTAATAGAAATTATAATTAGTAATAATCATAATTACCAATTATTATCTTATTTAATAAGCTTAGTTTCTGATTCTCCACCAGATAATTCACCCATTTTAAGATTGAATTTGTCTTGAATTCCTCCAGGAATCTCAACAATAGCTACCCAAGAACCATCCTGTTGCCATTCTTCATTGAGAATGGTTCCAAATTTAGAAATGTGTGAAAAGGCATTTCCTGCTACATTTCCAGGTAATCTTACCGCTATTTTGACCTTTTCAAATCTAATAGGTATTTTAATTTTAATAGCTTTTAATGTAGTTTGAACTTGTTCATCAACAGATTTAAAAGGATCTATTTTGACTTTAGTTTCTTCCATAGCATTTTCAATCCTCTTTACAGGATGAGGAAGTCCAGTTTGAGGATTAATAGATTCTCTAGCTATTTTATTAATGACCATAAGACGTTTTTCTTCCTGCATATCTCGTTTCTGTTGAGCAGTAAGCTGAATGTGGCCCTTATTAATTATTGCTGTTGCGACTTCTAAAGTATCTATATTCTCAAATACTTTATTCATACTATCTTCAGAAGCTTTATCTCCTTTTTTAGCATCTTTAAATATTTCTTCAACAGCTAAAACATCTTCAATAGCTAAACCTTCTTTTTCAGGATTTTTAAAATCTGAAGCCAAATCTGGGTCAACTAAAATTTCAAACCTCTCTCCATGAGACTCTAATCTAGCAATAACAGCATCATCAATATTAACCATATTTTTCCCTCATTAATAAATTAAAAAATCTGTAAAATAGAATGAAAAATGAATAGAAGAAGTATCTAGAGAATTATGATAAACTAATCTTAATAGTATTAAAATAATTAAATATTCCATTGAAATTAATGAATATTAAAATCATCAGTTAATCTCAAAAATATCAATCATTAAACAATCTCAAAAATTAAATATTTCATTGAAATTAATGAATATTAAAATCATTAAACAATCTCAAAAATATCAATCATTTTAATAATATTAAAAATATAATTTAACTCTGCGAAGAATTGAATTATCCCTGTGATCCCTAGAAAATTTAAATGAAAGAAGATAGATTCTTCTTTCAATTTATTTTATTGAAATAAATAAGATTAGTCTTCTTCCAACTCTTCATCTTCATCTTTTTTATTAGTTTCATTTCTAGCAAGTAATGCTTCAACGTGTTTAGCTACTTCTTCATCAGAGACTTTTCTGTATTTCTTGCTCTTTTTATCAATAATAGCTATTTCAACACTTTCAGAAGTAGTTTTACCTTCAGTTGCCTCATAAACTGCATCTAAAGCTAAATCAATTGATTCTTCCAATGTTAAGTCTTGCTTGTATTTTTCTTCAAAAACATCCATAGCTGCTTGTCTTCCAGATCCAATAGCTGTTGCCTTATATTCTATTAATGCTCCACTTGGATCAGTCTCAAATAGCTTACATGCTTTATCAGTTACTCCACCAATAATCAGTGCAGATCCAAAAGGACGTACCCCTCCATTTTGAGTATACATTTGCTTCATATCACAGATTTTTTTAGCCAATGTTTCTACTCGAATTGGTTCATTATAAGTGATTTTGTTAATTTGAGATTCCATTCTAGCTCTTTCAATTAAAGCTCTTGCATCAGCAACTAATCCTGATGTAGCTGCTCCAATATGATCATCAATTTGGAAGATTTTTTCTATAGATTTAGACTCAACTAACTTACTTGTAGTCCTTTTGTCTACAACAAGAACAATTCCCTCTTTTGATTTTACACCTAAAGAAGTTGTACCTCTTTTTACAGCTTCTCTAGCATATTCTACTTGGAAAAGTCTTCCATCTGGGCTAAAAACAGTGATAGCTCTATCATATCCAGCGTTTTGTAAAGGTTGCATAATTTATACCTCTTTGTTTTTTATTATAAAATTTAATGTTATTTTGTAATTAAAAGTTTGAAAATAGTTATTAATGATCTCATATAATATTTACTGTAGTAATATTTAATATAATAGCCTAAATATTCTAAAATAACTAAATATAATAGGTCGAATATTCAAATAGGCCTAATATAATATTACTTCTTATATATATTTAATTTAGATCTATAATAAAGTTTTTTATAAAATTTAATAATTGTTTAATTAAGATTTGATATTATTTTTATTATGAATTTAATTCTAGATTCTTATAATATTATTAAGTTGAACAAACTCAACAATAAAGGTCATATATCAATATCAAAGGATAAAAATTAAAAATTAAAAATTTTAAAAGTAATCTAAACCTCCATGGTTTAGTATTTATTATGTTTTCAAATTTTATATACTTATAATAATATGGATAATATAGTTAATAAAGTTTACTATTAAAGTTACCTTTGATTACTAAAATCATTATGTATAACCTATAAGGATATTAAAAATATAAAAATAATTAACATGAATTCCAATAAAAATATTTTTCAAGGATTTATAATTGATAAAAATCAATAAAACGAGGAAATATTAAAATAAAAACATGTTTTACATTAAGTAAATCATTTTCTAGGCATTTTAATATATAGACCCCATCTATTCATCCAATACAAGTAGTAAACAAATCATACAAAAGACTTAGTTACATTCCAAAACCCAAGAAAAATATTGTTTTTAGTATTTGTATAAGTCATATTTGAATTTTTATATTAAATGTTTTTGTGTAGTGATATATGTCATAAAATGCGTTTTTGAGTTTAGTTTCTTTATTTTTTAGTTGATCACTTCTGTTTTGGTTTTTATCACTGAATATCCTTTTTATCACAGCTATTACTGTTTTTACTATACTTCTTTGATGATGTTTTGGTTTGCTAAATAATGATTCCATTGATATTCTGTATTTACTTTTTTTAGCTCTTTTTTTATGATGTATCATACTAGTTGCATTTAATTCTTCGTGCAAGGTTTTATGTATTTTTTCATTATTGTATGTTTTTTCTAAACTGAATTCTATGGGTTTATATTTGTTGATTTTTCTTATTATGGAGATATTGAATCTTTTGAAATCGTGTGTTGGTCCTTTAACTAATCGGTGTGCTAGTACTACTTGTTTTTTTTTGTGTCTATTTGTTATTTAGTTTTTGGTAAAGTTTTTTATCCATTTTTTTCTTTTTTTGATTTTGTCAGTGTAATAGGTGCTTGCTTGATCACAAGAGTACCCAGTTCCATCTAAAAATCATCCCATGATTCTTTGATATCGAATAATTCTATATTTTATCCATTATTTTATCCATAGGATCGGATTTTAGTCTTTTAAAGAATTTTTGTAGTGTAGTATACTGTGGCAGTGTAATATACCGTGGAATAGTTTTTAAACCAAACAATATCAGATTTTTGGGCATTAACTGAATGACTAAAGTGAAAAACAGATGATCTATTCTTAATCGCTTCATAAAACACTAAAACGCTATAAAATGATATTGATTGTATGTATGTTTCGATTTTTTACAGGAATAAATCGACAAAAACGATTTAGCCATTTAAAAAGCTGCAAAGATAAATTTTATTAACTCATTATTACATAAAACTGTCATGACAATCACATAGTATTTTGATTAATACTAATATGTGATCCCATCATACTTAACATGATTTCTACAAAGTCGAAATTTTAAAACAAAAATTACAAATTCGAGAGTGTCCCATAATTAAGATTTTTAAAAAATTTAATGAAAATATTTCACATTTAACATCTTTAAATATTATATAGGCATATATATTATTTTATTTTTTAAAAATAATCTTTATAAAATATATTAT
>NZ_LWMW01000145.1 GCF_001639285.1 Methanobrevibacter cuticularis
AGACTACCCCCCCCCCCCCTATAAATTAAAAGCTAAAAATTAATTCATATAAAAAATAAAATAATAATAACATGAAGTAAAATAAATAAAAAAATAACCTAAAGAATATAATATAAAAACTGAATAATAACTAAGTTTAATCATTATTAAAAATAAATCTCCAAATAAAAAAAAAATAGAAGTATGAAATAAATATTTTGAGACTATAAAAAAAATAAGAATGTTAACATTTTCAAAAACATATAAAAAAACAGTTATTTGATTGGATGGGAAATAAATGATACATATTCAAAAAAATAATGAAAAAGGTTAATAAAAAATCAAAGAAATATCTATTAATAAATTCCTGATTTAAAATAATTTATATCTTTTCATTATATTGCTATTTCTATCGCATCGTAGGTCAAGATTGGTGTCTTGCTGTTTTTATTCCCTTTTTCTATTTTTATTAGTCCTTCTTTTTCTAATTTATCTACAGTTGGTAAAATATTACTTATATTTTTATCAACGAGTTTAGCTAATTCTGTTAAGTTTTTAGGATTGTTTTCTTTGATTGAGTTGAGTATGTCTATTTCTCCTTTGTCAAATAAGAATTTATCTCTTATTAAAATGTCTTCTTCTGTTACTTCTTCATCAAGATGATCTTTGTAATAGTTCCAATCATCTAAGTCATAATAAGCTTTTGCATCCTTAGGATTTCTTTCAACTATTCTTTCAAGTCTTTGTTTAGTTCCATATACTGCTTCTAATTCTTTTATTATTTCTTCTCCGTTGGTTGTTCTTTTGAGTTTAATTTCTATCATCTTAATTCCTCTCTTAATTCTTTTTTTATTAATAAAAAAATAAACAATATATAACAAATTTAATAATAAAAAATAAAAATAAACAATATATAACGAATTTAATCATTTTTAAGTATATAATAAACAGTTCTAAGAGGAATGTTCTCTTGTTTTGATATGACTTTTGCCGACATACCCTCTTTAGATAGTTTTTTTACCTTTTTCCTACTTTCTTCACTATATTTTCTTTTTTTCCCTCTTTTTAATGTTATTTTTTCATTGAGGTTTTTATCTTTAAGATAGTAAACTGTTTTAATAGAGATATCTAATTTTTTAGCTATTTCCAATGGAGATAAACCATTCTTTATAGAAGAAATTACTTCTTCCCTACATTCATCATTATATTTTTTTTCACTTCCCCAATTATATTCTATTTCAGTAGATATACCTAGTTCTTCTAAAGCATCTAAGTATTTTTTAGATATTCTATTGTATAAACTAGGAGGACAAGTGATAATTTGTAAATTAGGATAATTATCTATTAGTTCAATAATCTTTTTTGAAGTCAAAGGAGAATTTATATGGACTCTTTTTGAATCTTTTTCATTAGTAGACATTTAAATCATTTGAATATAGCTATTTTTATTACTATCTGTTAATAGATGTCGCGATATAATACCCAGATTAATTTTTATATTAATAAATAATAGCTATATTTTATAGCTATTTTTTGATTATAATACCCAATAATCAACTTTTATATTAAATATAATAGCTATTATTTGATTATAATACCCAATAATCAACTTTTATATTAATAAATAATAGCTATTTTTTGATTAATTCTAAGAATTTTTTAGATTTATTTGTTTTAGGAGTATTTATAGTTTCAATATTTTTTAATTCTTTTTTAACACTGTCTTTACTAACATTAAAAGTATCAGCAGATATTGAGATAGGTATATTACAATTTGAAGAGATGATTGCAGCTCCTAAAGCAGTGTAATTAATCATTATGTTTGAATTTTTTATTTTTTTCTCTAAATTGAATTTTTTATGTAATAATAAATCCATATTTTTTACTTCAAGAATTTTCTGATTTGCCATTGTTTTTAATATTTCAACGACATTTTTATTTAGATTTTCAAAGATCTTTCGTTGTTGCCTATCTAAATCTCCTCTTAGATAGGGGAATGGTCCTCCATGTCTTTTTCTTCTATCATTAGAAGTTGTTAAATAATATTTAAAAATATCCCATAAAATCAATGTTGAAGCTAAATCTGAGAAGATATTTTTTTCAATTGCTCTCTTTTTTCCAATGTTTCGAAGTAATTCTTGATCTAATTTTCCATTTTTATCTATAAATCCAGCTTTTTTCAATCTATTCTCAGATTCAAGTTCTTGCCATTCTTTTAAAGATTCTTCCCCTTCAATAAAGTTTGGTTTCTCTAGTTTGACTTCCGTAATTATTTGATCATAGGTATTAAGTTTAGAAACATCTTTAATTCTCTCTTTTAAAATAGCTGCTTTATTTTGATTAATGATATCTTCAGAGTATTTAACATACCCTAAAGCCAGTGCAGTTCTTGCATGTTTATCATTAATTATAGTTGGTTTTGTTCTATGGAATTGTAAAAATTCGATTCTTACATTGTTTCCATACCTTTTTCTTATTTCTTCCTCATAGTTATCGACATGTTCAGATTCTAAAGCAACACGTTTCCTTATCCATCTCTCATTTTCCATGAATTTTATAACTACAGAAACAGTTTTGACCACTCCTTTTCTTTCTTGTTTCAATATATTTAAAACTTTCTTGAATGATTCTCTTCCCCAACTACTAAGTTCTAACATTAAAACCATGTAGTTTCCTGAAAGAGGTAAATATGGAATAATTTCTAAGTGATAAACTCCTGTATGATTAATTACAAATTCGAAATTCTCACAGTTACAAGAACATCTTTCATTTATTTCAAAGAATTTTGAAGGTCTATATGTTTTTGAGCAGGATTTACATTTAAATATAGCATATTCATCTAAATGACCAATAGCTATTTTGTGAGCATCAATAGCTGATTTTACCCTATCTAAAATATTTTTTTTTGCTGTTGCTTTCATTCTGAAGTATTGACTGTGCCTATTTACTTCATTCAATTCTTCAAATGCAACATCTCCACTTACATTAGATCCATATTTACTTAAAGATCGATATGGTGCAGTATACCCCTTAGCATCCATACTTCCTTTCATGTTTTGTAATTTATCCAGCCTATATGTAAACCTAGAGTAAACTGACTTGAACACTTCTAATTTAGAAATAGATTCTAAATCTATTTTTTCATTCTGTATTTTAACTAAATACTTTTCAGTTTTACTTATAAGTGATGATTCATCCATCAAATTCACCGTGAGGTCTTAATACAATATTACAAGAATAACGCCATTATCTCCAATATTGTTTAATTAGTTAATTTGTAGAGTTTCTTAAATTTTCTTTTGAATAACCTTTTTAATAATATTTATTAATAATACCATATTGAAAAATATTTTTAATAATATTTATTAATAAAAATATTCTGAATAACATTTTTAATAATAACAATATCATATCAATAATACCATATTGAATAACATTTTTAATAATAATTTATTAAAATATTCTGAATAACATTTTTAATAATAATTTATTAAAATATTCTGAATAACATTTTTAATAATAACAATATCATATCAATAATACCATATTGAATAACTTTTTTAAGAATAATTTATTAATAAATATATTCTAAATAACCTTTTTAAGAATAATTTATTAAAATATTCTAAATAACCTTTTTAAGAATAATTTATTGAATAATTTCAATATTATTAAAATTGATTAAAAGAATATATTTTGAAAGATATTTTCAATATTATTAATGAAGTAATTAAAATAATAATATTGCTATTGTCAATATATTAATTACATTTATCACTAATATTTAATCTAATATTTTAATCTAATGTTTAATCTAATATTTTAATATAATATTTTAGTAAATTAATAAGGTAATAATATCTTAATTACTTAATAGTTTTTAATTGACAATAAGCTATCAAAATAGCTATATTTTAAAGAAATAATTTAATAATATTCATTTTATCTTATTTTTTCACCTATTTCACATTTATCAGGACTTAAAAGAGCTACACTATCATTAGTTGCAAGCAACATTCCTTCAGATTTGACTCCAAATAGTTTTGCAGGTTTTAAATTGACTAAAACAGCTACTTTTTTATTTTTCAAATCTTCAGGAGAATATTTTTCAGCTATTCCTGCAACAACTTGAAGTTCTTTTTCTTTAATATTAACTTTTAATTTTAATAGCTTGTCTGAACCTTCTATTCTTTCAGCATTCACTATTTCCCCTATTCTAATATCCATTTTAGCAAAATCATCAATAGTTATAATATCACTCATTGTATCGTTTCCTTTGTTTTTATCTTTTTCTCTATCTTTTCCTTTTTCTTCAGTTTTTTCTTTGTTTTCCTTTTGAATATCTGTATCTACAGAAATATTTATGTTTCCAGAAAGATTAGCTCTTTCTTCTTCTTCTAATTCTTTGTAAAGATTCATCTTTTCTTCTTTTATTGTTTCTTCTTCTATTTTCTTAAATAGAGGTTTAGGTTTGTTAATCTTATGACCTGATTTAATAGGAATTTTAGAATCTTCCCAAAAAGAATCATCAGATATATTCATTATTTTTCCAATCTTTTGTGCTTTGTTTGGAATATAAGGTTTTAAAACAATAGCTAATATTTTTGAAAGTTGATTGCATAGGTATAAAGAGTTTGCTGCTCTTTGTTTATCTTCTTTAACAGTTTTCCAAGGTTCTTGGTCATTAAAATATTTATTTCCTTGTTTAGCTATTTTTACTATTTCAACTAAACCTTCTCTAAATTTAAATTCAGAAATTAAACTTCCAACTTTATCTGGAACTTCTGAAATAGCTAATTCAAAAGCCACATCTTCATCATTGGGATTTTCATAATTTGGAATAGAACTATCAAAGAACTTTTTAGTGAAAGTAAATGTTCTATGTAAAAAATTCCCCAAAACATCTGCTAATTCATCATTTATTCTTCTGCCAAAATCATCCCATGAAAAATCAGTATCTTTGTTAAGTGGAGCATTGATAGTGAGATAATATCGAAGCAAGTCAGAATCATATTTTTTAACAAAATCAGATACCCAAATAACCCAATTCTGACTAGTAGACATTTTTTTTCCTTCTAAAGAAAGATATTCTCCAGCTATTATATTATCAGGCAATTTACATCCATAACCAGTTAATATAGCTGGCCAAAATATCGCATGATGATATATTATATCTTTTCCAATGAAATGGAGAGTTTTATCATTCCAATATTCTTCCCAAGGCTTTTCAGTTATTTTAGACCATTGAGCTGCAGATGAGATGTAACCAAGTAATGCCTCAACCCAAACATAAATTATTTTACCTTCACCTTCTTTAAGAGGGATGGGAATTCCCCAATCCATATCTCTACTTAATATCCAATCTTTTAGTCCTTCTTTTAACCAGTTTTTGGTATAATTCTTTACATTAGCTGGTAAATCCGGAGTATTGTATATAAAATCTTCAACCTGTTTTTGAAAATTACTTAATCTAAAGAAATAATGTTTTGATTCTCGAATTATTGGAGTATGGCCACAAGTTAAACATTTAGGATTGATAAGGTCTGTTGGTTCCAAATGTCTTCCACATGCTTCACAATGGTCTCCTCTTGCTCTTTCACTTTTACAAAAGTTACAAGTTCCTTCAACATATCGATCTGGTAAAAACTTTTCACATACTTCACAATATAGTTGTTTTATCTCTTTTTCATAGATTAGATCCTTATTATAAAGATCTAAAAAGAAGTCTTGAGATATTTTATAATGTATTTCATCAGTAGTACGTGTAAAACTATCTAAAGAAATATCACAGGATTTGAGATCTTTAGTAATCATATTATGGTATCTTGTAGCTATTTCTATTGGTTGTTTCCCCTCTTTATCTGCTTTTACAGCTATTGGAGTCCCATGCTCATCAGTTGCACAAACTAACAACACATCATTCCCCATCATTCTGTTATAACGTGCGTATATATCTGCAGGAATATAAGTTGATCTTAAATGCCCTAAATGACAGGGTCCATTTGCATAAGGTAATGCACAAGAAATAAAAATTTTAGACATCTCTGTTCTCCTTTTAACTTAAATAAATATGATAATTGGTATAATTTTTAATATGTGAATTTGAATACACTTAAAAAAATTAAATACAGTATATTTTATATTAATTTTATTATATAAAAATAGCATGATTTGAAACATTTTAATATTTAATAGTTCTATTAATAATTCAATTAATACTTCTATTAATAATTATAAATAGTTCTATTAATAATTATGATCTTGAAAAGTTCTATTAATAATTATATTAATAAAATAGCAAAATAATTATGATTTTGAAAATTTAGGAATTAGATACCATGATCTTGATTTCATATTCATTATTATATTCTATGTAAGTATTATAAATATATTCTATGTAAGTATTATAAATAAATATCTTATGAAGTTATTTTTATAATTAAATAAAAAATAAGAATGATTTAATTAATATTATTTTTGATTCTAGAAAAGAAATTTATCTTAAAATACATGGAAACAATACTAAAATCAAAATTTTAAAAATCACTCCGATTACCTTATCATTCTTTTAAAAAGCGATAAAATGTTATTATTTTAAAAAATTAATTATACAAAATTAAAGCATGAAAATAATTATTGAAGCAATAGTATTGTTCAAATAACTGAATTCTAGCATAGAAAAAATTTAATTTAATTGCTCAACAATATTATTAATATAAGGCCTATTAGAGTTTTATTCGATGATTAATTACTTAAAACATTGAAAGATTAATGATTTAAGAAATAGTATAGATTTATTTTGAATTTAAGCCCATAATACTAAAAATAAAATTTTGTGAAAAATAATTATTTCCAAATCTATTTAATTTATTCTGTTTTTTCTTGTTTTGTTATTATCTTACGCCTTATCCTATTATTATTAAATAGTTGGCATTGTCTAAAATCCTGCTGATTTTTTTTGAAAATCTGTAAATTTTAGTTAAAAATATGTTTTTGTTTTAATGGTGTGTTTTTTTGGGAAAAAAAGTTATTATAGTTTGGTGGTTATAATTTATTATTATGCCTAAAAACAAAAATAACCACCAATTTATGTTTTGTGATGATGAAGTATTTAAGTTTTTCTTTGATAGTGAAAAAGGGACTGTCAATTTGTTAGTTGTTTTGAATTGGTGGTTATCCAGTTGAATATTCTATGGTAAATTTGATTCATGAATCCTATTCCTGTTCTGAATTTATTTTTATCTGCTTTAGGCATTATATTTCCAATATAATTCTCTGTAATGTTGTTAGTAGCTGGTAACTTATTCTTATGCTCTTTTTTATAAAATGATATAAACTTTTTATAAACTGGCATGAATTTTTTATTCAAATATTTTCTTAAAAATTCTGGAAATTCAGGTAATCTCTTCTTAATATCTTCAATGTAATTTAAAGCTTCTTTATAACTATTTAAATTAAATAAATTGAAAAACCATTCAGTATATTCTGAAATCTCTTCTTTTATTGGTTTAATTTTTTCAT
>NZ_LWMW01000146.1 GCF_001639285.1 Methanobrevibacter cuticularis
CATATTAACGCCATTAATTGGGGTTGAGTATAAATATGTTTTGATTTTTCACAGGAATACTCTGATAAAGACATCTTAGCAATTTCAAAGGACACAAAGGTAAATTTTATTAACTCATTATCACATAAACTGAACATGGGATCACCCTATTATTTTGGTAATACATAATATGTGATCCCATAATACTTAACATGATTTCTACAGAGTAAAAATAAAATAAAAAAATTAAAATATGCTAAAGCTTGAAAAAATAGCTATTATTAACAACAAAAAGTAGATTCTTTTTTATTTATTTTATTAACTATTTAAATCACCATAAGTTTATAAAGACATCCTATTCAGTAATTTTATTAGTTAAATAGCTATTATCATCTCATTATTAATCATTAATTATAACCATTCTTTTATAATAGCTATCAATGTTATTATTGATTATGATATTATTTTTGTATATAGTAATAGATGTGAAAATTGAGAATTGAAAATATTAAAAATATATATTTTAGATAATTTATTTATATACTTATTATCTATTAAATATATTTTAGGTATCTATACTAAGATTATTATTTTCAAGGTCAATATTCAATACTATCATAGTTAATAAGCGAGTAACAGATTAGAAATTCTCCATAGTTTATATCTGAACAATACTAAACCATCAGCTCCACCCTCAATAGCTGCTTTAGAGTTTGAAATCATTTCTTTTCCAGATAAAGATCTTCCATTTTTCCCATAAACTTCTAAACCAGTCCATACTTGAGCCCCATTTGAATGCTTAACATACCATTGAGTAGTCTTTCTTACCCATTCGTTAGTATTTACAAAAGCAGTTTTATAAACCATAGGCATTAAAACATCTAAATATTTACCCAATTCCTCAGTATTTTGGCCATACCAACTAATACTGCGACTAATTTCAGGCATTAAAGCAGCCGATAGTATTATTTTCTTATTATATTTTTTAGCCATTTGATTTGCCTTTTTAACAAAAAGAGTTATTGCTTTTTCTCCAGTTACTCCATTAGAGTAACTATATTGATAAGCAGCACGATGTTTTGAAGCTTTACCAGAATATCTAACATAATCAAAATGAATTCCGTCAATTACTTGAGTTTTAGCGTATTGTTTTACTCTTTTAAGTAATTTATTAAAGTATGCATAGTTATAAGATTTTGTCTTTGGATTTATTGGATTAATCCAGTTCCCATTATTATAGAAAGTACAAAACCAAATATGAACCTTAATTCCATACTTATGAGCTTTTTTAGTGAACTTTATAACCCATGGCAAACCATGAGAAGAAACTGCACTTTCAAGTAACAATATATTACCTATCCCTGCTTTTTTAAGACGATTAAAATTAACAGAACCTGCATATTGAGACCATAGCCAAATAGCATTACCTTTAATATAAGGATTAGAGTACTTATTTAGCTTACTTGATTTTTTAACATTTATATAAACTGAATCTGGTAATTTATCATGAGATAAAACCTTCCCAAACAAATATACATAGGTTTGATATTGTATTTTCTTATCATTACTTGTTTGTACATAATTTGGCAACTTATCATACTTATCAACATAAGTAATTAATTTTAAACTGTAGTTATTATAGCTATTTGAAGAAATTTTGCCTTTTATATTATCACCAGAAGGTAAATTAGGATATTTAACTTCTTTTTTGATGATGATGGAAGAATTATCCCCATTATTTTTATATTTAATAGTTTTAGCCATTAAATAAGTAAATTCTGGTATTGTTAATTTATATCCCCCACAATTTACTTTACTTGGCAGTTTTTCATGTTTTTCAACATAGCTATTAAGATTTTTAGATGCAGAAACCACTTTTTCCTGTGAAACACTAATCTTATCAGTGTTAGTGTTATCAGCTGCAAAAACATTATTACAACTTAAAAAAATAGCTGTAACCATCATAAATACGATCAATATTAGTTTAATATTTCTATTAATCTCCATTGTTTTCCTCAATTTATTTATTTTTAATCTTTTTAATTATTATTTCTATTGATATTTAATTAAATAAACTCTATTTATTACTCTTTTTATGAATATTTAATTAAATAAACTCTAAATCCACTTAATTACTCTTTTCATGAATATTTAATTAAATAAACTCTAAATCCACTTAATTACTCTTTTTATAAATATTTAATTAAATAAAACTCTAAATCCACTTAATTACCCTTATTATAAATATTTAATTAAATAAACTCTAAATCCACTTAATTACTCTTTTTATAAATATTTAATTAAATAAACTCTAAATCCACTTTATTACTCTTTTTATAAATATTTAATTAAATAAATTCTAAATCCACTTAATTACTCTTTTTATGGATATTTAATTAAATAAACTCTATTTAAATCCGTTGAATTATTATTTCTATTGATATTTAATTAAACAAGTTCTAAATCTTAATTGTTATTTCTATTATATTTAATTAAATTGATATTATATGCTGTATTAGTGTATACACAGGAGTAGATTCCTAAAAGTTTATATGAGTTGATTTTCCAATTAGAAACATAGCCTAATCTATTACCTTGATAAGTCCCATCGGCAACTATCCACTTTTTATTAATAAGAACTTGCACCCACACATGAGAAACAGTGCTTCCATCTAGATCCCCTTTAATAAACTTACACTTCCCATTAACATACCTTGTAGGAATATTACTTGCTCTAAATAATGAAACTAAAACATGGGAATTATCAACACAATTTCCTTTACGAATTTTTATAGATTTCTTAGCACCATACTTAGTGTTACCATAACGAAAATATTTAATATTACTTTTAACCCAATTAAAAATAGCTTCAGCTTTTTCAAGCTTAGTATTACAACCTTTTGTTAATTTTTTTGCTAATTTTTTAATAAATTCATCTTTAGGAGCATTTTTAGTAGAACTTAGATATTTCTTAAGAGAATCTCTTTTTATATATTTACTAAAAAGCCCAATAGTATAACCATTATTATTAATAGGACTCTTCCTTGAAACAGATATAGTAATTTTAGCTAACTTCCCATTGGAAGATTTACTCAAAAATTTGGAAATAGCAAAAATCATTGTTTCATACTGAATATTTCCTAACCGACTTTTAATATAGTTAGGAGGCCTATTGTTATTATCCATATAGTTAATAATAGCTTTAGAATAGCTATTTATATCTTTAGAAGATATTTCTCCGTTAATACTTGAACCTGTAGGATTTTTCACACTTTTAATATTATAAGGAATTGTTATATTATTTAGATCATTCTTTTGACTATTGATCACTGTTTTTGACATTAAATACATAAATTGTCCCATAGAATATTTCCTATTTGAAATCTCAACATATTCAGGTAATTTTTCATTTTTATTTATATAATTATAAAGAGATTTAGAACCTTTAAATACATCATTTTGAGATATTTCATTATTAAAAGAATTATTTTCAGTTATATCAGTAGCATAGCTACAACCAACTAAAAACACAACGAATAATAACAACAAAATTAAAACAATACTATCCTTTAATTCATTCATATTAAACACACGAAATCTTATATTTCATCAAAATAATAAAAAAAAAATATAATAAGATAATAGCTAAAATAGTTATTATTTAAGAAAATTATTTTGTATAAAATAGCTATTAATTACTATTTTTGAATTATAACTTCCAATAACTGGCATAATCATTTCCAACATCACCATATTTGAATTTTTTTAGTTTTAATTTAACCATAAAATTTTGTTAGAAAAAGATTATTGCCTCTATAAGCATCTTTATTTTTATTTTTATAATCAAGGTTGAATTCCCCATGATATAATTTTTTATCTGTACCCTCAGCTTTATAATAAACTTTTTTCATTATTTTTTGAGGAATTAATATTTTTATTGATTTTCCAGCTTTTATTTTTGGAACTTTAACCTTTCCAACAACTGGCCCATTGTTTAAGATAAAAATACTAATTACATTTAATTTTGTAAGAGATATATAACAATCTTTTGAAGTTTTAGTTCCACCATTTTTAATAGTTAAATACATTCCTTTACTGGTTTTTTTACCATTTGAAAATGATAAATCAATGAATGATTGTTTATTTGATTTAAAAACATCTTTTGATTGAGGGACCTTTATTTCATCAAGGTAATATGGAGAATATCCTATTATTCCATATCCATTCTTGATAGTATTTTTAATAATTTGATTTTTAAATCCTCCAGGACTAACAACCCCATTACTGACACTGTATCCATGAGATACTAAGAGATTGTTTAAAAACTTATTTCCAGATATTATATTCCTTTTTCCACCGACACGGGACTCTTGAGAAATTATATTCTGAGAAATAGTATTTTTTTCACCTGAAATACCAATTGAACCTTTTATATTATTAGAAGTTATTTGATTCTTATCTCCAAAAACATTGAGATTGCCTTTAAGTATAAAACCTGAAACTTTGACATTATTACTACTTATATACATTGAACTATTAATGAATTCTACTTTTCCAGAACCTTTTTTCTTAATAGTTAATTTATTTTTATTAATATAGAAATCCAAATTTTTATATTTTCCTGCTTTAAAAACGACTGTGTCTCCAGCTTTTAAAGGAGAAGTTTCATTTTTCCAAGAAATTGGGTTAAAAAATTTATTTATATCTTCACTACTGTTTTTAGTACTAAAATTATGTGTTGCTCCACTAACACCATTTGTAAGTCCGAATAAAATAGCAATTACAGCAATTGAAAATATAATTAATATTCCTATTTTTCTATGATTACTTTTAATAAACATTTTAAACACCTTTCATTGTTAATATTCAATTAGAATAATAAATTTTTGAACCTTTAGGTGCGATATTATTCTTATAAGTGTTTTTAGAGAATTTAACACTAGATTTAGAATAAGCAGATATAGCTCCACCTTTATATTTTGCTTTATTAGATTTAAAAATAGAGTTAGACACTTTTAAATAGCCAGCAGTACTACCCAAACATATTGCACCACCACTACCATAAATAGCTTTATTAGAAACAAAAGTACAACCACTTATACTAACATTTCCATTTGTATATATCGCACCACCTGCACCATTTTTTACAGTATTATACATGAAAACAGAATTAATCACCGTTAACTTATCCCCATTTATCGCACCACCAAAATCACCACGATCACCAATAGCACATTTATTCTTAGAAAAAATACAGTTTGATATCTTTAATGTACCTGAAGAAAATATTGCACCACCAAGCCCTTGATCAGAAGCAGAATACGGAGCATTACCATTTTTTATTGTGACACCATCTAAAGTTAGTTTAACACCACTATTAACATAGAATGCCTGTCCTTTTCCTTTTAAATCGATTATTGATTTACCTTTTTTCTTTGCAACAATTTTAATATTTTTATCAATTACAATATTTCTATTCTTTGAAATTTTACCAGACCAAGTTCCAGAAGCTAAAACAAGAGTGTCTCCTGATTTACACTTCTTAATACCGTCTGTTAAAGAGGATTTCTTTGTAATAGTTATTTTTTTAGCATCAATTGAATCTACCGAAGCCATTACTCCAATAGCTACTACTAAACTCAAAATTATCAAAAGTGATAATTTCTTAGAATTAAATTCAGTGAACATGTTTTCCTCCAAATTTTTAATCTGTTTTTAATTAAATTAAACATGAAATAAAAAAAATAAAAAAATTTTAATAATAACTTAAATTTTTAATTTAAAGTTTTAAATTATTTTAAATTAATTAAATTTTTAACTTTATTAACTTTCATATCCTTTAACCCATTTTTTCTTATTTTCGTGTAATCCTCCAGTTATGGTGTGTTTAACTCCTTTTTTATCCTTATAGGTAAATTTAACATTCATGTGCATATTTACACCTTTACCAACATACCCATTCCATTTAAATTTAACATAATGGATTGAACCTGATTTACCTTTTGATATAATAGGTTTTCCACCAACTTTCGCATCATTATAATAAGTTTTCCATGCTTTACCATTACTACTAATTATTTTAAAATTTTTAGGTAATTTAACCTTAAAAGTAAAACTTGTTTCACCTGAACTTGGAAAATCTTTAGTTACTTTAGTTGACGCCGCATTTATAGCTCCTGCTAATGTAATAGCTAGAAAAATAGCTACTATCAATACAAACAATTGCTTTTTCTTTAAAAAAATTTTAACATCCTCCTGTTTATTTATATTATAAAAATTTTTATTTTTATAAACCTAAATTAGCTAATTCTTTAGAATATTTTAAAAAATTTAGATGCAAATACGAGCATTTTATATTCAACATCTATCCATTTGGAAAAAGGACCTTTATCTCTTTCAACCTCTAAAGTTATGGTAGGTAGTCCATTAGCACGACTGTAACCTCTAACCATGCCAGAAGTCGCAGCACCATACCCAATTTTAGGATTTACATTTTTATTGATATAGTTAAGCCAAGCTTTTTCTCCTTTTAGAGGATATTTGTTAGCCCAAATAAAACCTCTCTTATAATTGGATATAAACCCACCAGTATGAACTTCAATTATATTTTTAATTTTGTTTTTCTTAGCAAATTGGACTAATTTATATCCTGGAGTTCCTTTTATATTAGAAACTCGGTTAGGATCTACTAATTTTTTAGTTTTAGGATTATACCATGTTCTCCTGTTAAGTGCTGTATCTTTAGGGATAACAAAAGGAATGATATAAATTGAACCCTTGATTTTCTTATTTTTTATCCTTTCTATAAATCTTAATGTAGCTATATTAGCTCCAGGTTCATTACCATGAATACCTGCAGAAATTAAAATTTTAGGTTTACCCGTGCCAAGCTTCAATATCACAGACCCTTTCTTACTCATCTGAACAATTTTCCTTGATAATTCCCCTTTAGGAATATTTTTTGAAATTTTAGAATTCTTTAAAACATTCCCTCCAACATTTTTATCAAAATAACTTATAGTGAAATTTGAAGAGCTATTTATCTCATTATTATCATTATTTGACGATGTTACTGCATTAACGCTACTTATAACACCAATAGCTAAAATAACCACTAATATTATTAAGAATAGAAAGAACCTTTTCTTTTTATATATTTCAGTGAACATTAAATACCCCCAATTCATTGTTATAATTTAGTAAAAAACCTATGTTCTTATTTTATCTCTGTAAAGATGATTTACACATCATTTCCATATTACAAAGCCAATTATGCCCTTAAAACAAATCATGACATAATAATTTATTTTTATATAATCATGTGTTTATTTAAAAGACCATATAAAGCTTTTGAAAGGCTTTACGCTCATAATTACCACTAAAACAAACTATACCCCCCCCCCCCCAATTATAAAAAAAA